>JAPHTE010000273.1 GCA_026196445.1 Lysobacterales bacterium | reverse complement strand
TTGATTGCACCGATTGCGATGGAAGAAGGTCTGCGGTTTGCGATCCGAGAGGGTGGCCGGACGGTAGGCGCTGGTGTCGTTGCCAAGATCTTTGAATAAAACAAACTGAACACTTGTTTTAATGAATGGAAGCTGGCTGCCGTTGGGTAGCCGGCTTTTTGCCCAAAAGCGCAGTATTGAAAGGCCAGTAGCTCAACTGGCAGAGCATCGGTCTCCAAAACCGAGGGTTGGGGGTTCGAGTCCCTCCTGGCCTGCCAGTACTGCAACTGGGTTTGATTGAATAGCCGGCATGGTTGCGTATCGCAGCACCGGCACAGAAATAGGTAGAGCAGCGAAAAATGAGTAGCAAGACAGAAAGCAGCAGACCGGCATTTACCGACACGTTGTTGTTGGCGCTGGTGGTCGTCGTGCTGCTGGGCGGAATTGGCGCCTACTACTATTACCAGGGTTTGGTGGGTGCACCAATCCGGGTCGCCGGCCTGATGGCCGTTATCCTGCTGTCTGCCTGGGTCGCTGCTCAGACACACAAGGGCGGCACGTTTTTCCGGTTCCTGAAAGAGGCCGATATTGAGCGGCGCAAAGTCGTCTGGCCGACCCACCAGGAAACCATGCAAACCGGATTGATGGTTATCATCGTCGTGATCATCATCTCGCTGTTTTTGGCGAGCGTTGACTGGATGATCGGTGCAGCAGTACGAAACCTGCTGAGCGGGGGCGGTTGAACATGGCCAAGCGCTGGTATGTAGTACATGCTTTTTCAGGGTTTGAAAAGCAGGTGCAGCGGTCCCTGGCGGAACGCATTGCACGGGCCGGCATGGAAGACATGTTCGGCGACATACTCGTGCCGACAGAAGAAGTGGTCGAGATGAAGGGTGGCCAGAAGCGCCGTTCCGACCGCAAGTTTTTCCCCGGTTACGTGCTGGTGGAAATGGAGATGAATGAAGAGACCTGGCACCTGGTAAAAGAAGTACCCAAGGTGATGGGTTTTATTGGTGGCACTTCTGATAAACCTGCACCGATTTCGGAAAAGGAAGCCAACACCATCCTGAACCGGGTTCAGGAAGGTGTCGACAAACCACGGCCGAAGATTTTATTCGAGCCTGGTGAGATGGTGCGCGTGACTGACGGGCCGTTCAATGATTTCAATGGTACGGTCGAGGAAGTCAATTACGAGAAAAGCCGCTTGCGGGTGGCTGTGCTTATTTTCGGACGTTCAACACCGGTGGAACTCGATTTCCACCAGGTCGAGAAGGCCTGAGTTAGATTTTTCGCCGGTGCATGAGCACCAGCGGACAACCCTGGCAGGTGGAAACTCGTTTTCCATGCTGTCTTAACACAAACGGGGAGCCTGGCTACTGGTTAGCGGGCGATTGAACCCGGGGAGTAAAATATGGCTAAGAAAGTTTCTGCATATATCAAATTGCAGATTCCGGCAGGTCAGGCCAATCCAAGCCCGCCAGTCGGACCCGCGCTGGGCCAGCACGGTGTGAATATCATGGAGTTCTGCAAGGCGTTCAACGCCCAGACCCAGAAAACCGAGCCGGGTCTGCCCTTGCCGGTCGTGATCACTGTTTACGCTGACCGCAGTTTCACCTTCATCACCAAGACGCCCCCGGCGGCCGTGCTGTTGAGAAAGGCCGTTGGTATCCCGAAGGGTAGCGGCGAGCCGAACACCAACAAGGTTGGAACGGTGACCCGTGCCCAGTTGGAAGAAATTGCCAAGGCCAAGGAGCCTGATTTGACTGCGGCCGACATGGACGCGGCGGTACGCACCATCGCAGGGTCGGCCCGTAGCATGGGTCTGGATGTAGAGGGGGTTGAGTGATGGCAATGAGCAAACGTAAAAAGGCGATCCGTGAGCAGATTGAGCGCGGCAAGGTTTACCCGGTCGCGGAAGCCCTCGAATTGCTGAAAAATACCAGCAACGTGAAGTTTACGGAATCCGTGGATGTCGCAATCAGGCTGGGTGTGGACCCGAGGAAATCAGACCAGAACGTGCGTGGTTCAACCGTGTTGCCCAACGGTACCGGTAAAACAGTACGCGTGGCGGTATTCACCCAGGGTGACAACGTCGAAAAGGCGCTGGAAGCCGGTGCCGATGTTGTGGGCATGGATGACTTGCACGACCAGATCAAGGACGGCGACATGAATTTTGACGTCGTCATTGCGTCCCCGGACGCCATGCGCGTGGTCGGTAAGCTTGGCCAGGTGCTCGGCCCCAGGGGGCTGATGCCAAATCCAAAGGTCGGCACGGTGACTCCTGACGTGGCAACCGCAGTGAAAAATGCCAAGGCAGGCCAGGTTCGGTTTCGTACTGACAAGGGCGGCATCATCCACAGCACGATTGGCAAGGTCAATTTCGAGGTTGACGCCTTGACTGAAAACCTGACGGCGCTGCTGAAGGACCTGGCGAAATTGAAGCCGGCGTCCGCAAAAGGGCAGTACGTGAAGAAAGTCGCCGTGTCTACCACCATGGGCCCAGGTCTCGTGGTAGATCACTCGTCACTCAAGGAATAGATAGTTGCCGGCGCGAGCTGGCAGAACGGCGGGCTGGTCCCGCGTGCAGTTCCGGGCAACCGGGAAACGGGCGCGGGAAGGGACCGTCAGAGACCGCAGGTATCGAATTACTGCTTGGCAGTAGTCCGGTTTAAGCGTGTTCCGGGAAACCGGTCACTGCCTGCGCAGATGGTGAAGCCCCCGCTTCTCAATCGGGTTTTTTAAGAGCGCTATTGAGAAGCGGGGTAGTCACTGAAGGACCGTTGTGGTCCTGTGGCGCCCATGAAAGTGGGTGCCATGAGTCGTTATTCAGGCCGGGAAACCGGCCCTTGACTCTTGGAGGTATCAAATGGCTCTGAATTTTGAGCAAAAGAAAGCAGTCGTTGCGGAAGTGGCAGATGTTGCCAAGGTCGCGCTGGCTGCCGTGGCGGCGGAGTATCGCGGTATCACCGTTGAGGAAATGACCGAATTGCGCTTCAAGGCGCGGGAAAGCGGTGTTTACCTCAAGGTGGCCAAAAATACGCTGGTTCGCCGGGCTGTAGAAGGTACCGAGTTTGAATGTATGCAGGAATCCCTCACGGGACCACTGCTCCTGGCTTTCAGTATGGAAGACCCGGGCGCTGCTGCACGTCTTATCAAGGACTACGCCAAGTCGAATGACAACCTCGTCACGCGGCTTGTCGTTGTGGGTGGAGAGGTTTATGGAGCCTCCGAGCTGGATCGTTTGTCCAGCCTGCCGACATACGACCAGGCGATTGCCATCCTGATGGGCGTGATGAAAGCACCGGTTGAGAAGTTCGTCCGTACCCTGGCCGAGCCGCATACCAAACTGGTCCGCAGTTTTGCTGCTGTTCGTGATGCAAAACAGGCTGCCTGAAGAAATTAAATTAATCCCGGCAGCCTGCGTGTTGCCTTAATCAATAAGTGGAGAGACGACAATGGCCGTTTCAAAAGAAGACATTTTAGAA
>JAPHTE010000370.1 GCA_026196445.1 Lysobacterales bacterium | reverse complement strand
TCGAGTATCGGCAGCAGGCTGTGTCCGTCCAACCCAAGTTCGCTGGCGTCGTAGTTCACGATATCGGCAATTGTGGGCAGCCAGTCGGCGCCGGATGCGAACTGGCCACGGGTTTCCCCGGCCTCAATCCTGCCCGGCCAAACGATGACCGCCGGTACCCGGATGCCGCCTTCGAACAACGAGAACTTGGCGCCACGCAGACCGGCCGCGCTGCCACCACCCCAGTGGGCGCGTTCCTCGGTGGAATGGCCGTGGTCGGTCTGCCATATCAGGACGGTGTTATCTGCAATGCCCCGAACTTGCAGGTGATCAAGCAAGGCGCCGATGCGCTCGTCCATCGTGGTCACGAACGCGGCATACAGGTCGCGCGGATAGGCGACACCATGCGCGCGGTAGTACTCGATCCATTTCGCATCACCCTGGTAGGGGTAGTGCGGCGTGTTGATGGCGTAGTAGATGAAAAACGGCTCGTCACCCGCATCGTCGATGAAGTCGATCGCCTCTTCGAGCATCAGGTCGGGGAAGTACTCGCCATCCCGGAAAACCTCCACGTTGTTACGCTGCAGGTCATGCAGGTTCGGACCGCGCCAGTAGAAAAAGTGCGACCAGTTGTCTATGACGCCACCCAGGTGTCCGAATGAGTAATCGAAACCCTGGTCCAGCGGTGTCGTGCCTGCCTTGCTGCCGAGGTGCCACTTGCCGATCTGCGCAGTGCGGTAGCCCTTATCCTTGAGCATGTCGGCGATAGTGACGCGCTCGTTGGGCAGACCCTTGTCGTTCCACGGCGGTGGCGGCACGTTGCCGGGTACGCCGGCGCGTTGTGGCACCATGCCGGTCATGATCGAGGAACGTGATGGTGAGCACACCGACGCGTTGGCGTAGAACTGCGTGAAGCGCGTACCCGCCCCGGCTATGCGATCGAGGCTGGGCGTGACGATGTCGTCGGCGCCGTATGCCCCAACGTCACCGATGCCCTGGTCGTCGGTCAGGATCAGGATGATGTTGGGTTTCGCGTCTGCGGCCCAGGCTGCCGGAAGCAGCAGCAGAGCCATGATGGCTAAAACGAGTTGCGAGGCGATCCTGGCGTGGAGTCGTGTAAACATGTTGCTTGTTCCTGTTGTGCGGTGGAGTGCGCGGTGGCTGGACAGCATCTTTTGATTAGTCAATGAACAGATCGCGTCTCCGGTGGCTGATGATTCTAGTAGCTGCATTTTTGAATTGAAAGATTCGTACCGCCCTGTGTATCACGCAATCACGATGGAACGGCATGCTCTCAAGGCAACGGGATACTCTTGAATGGAGATTATATTCTATATTCCTAGTTTTAGAATATTTATTTAAATATAATCACAGGGTAGGGAATTCGTATTGCTTTTACCAAACTCCTGTCCATTGTCCGTACGTAAAATGACACCGATACCCAGTCGAAAAACAATACTCCCGGGGATAATACTCTTCCTTTTTTATTCGTTCTCATCCCTGGGCGCGGAAAAAATAAAACTTGTCCCGGCTCATCCCGCAAGCTCGCCCAATTATTGGTCCACCTGGTATGCACAAAATTACTGGATACAACGTGGCGGGGAAATCACGGATCTCGAATCGATTGATAATGAACATGCCAGGGAGGAGCTCACCTACGATCACCTGTTCAATCCGCAAAATGGTTGGGTGACTACGTATCTCCCGCGTGGCAGGGAGGATTTCTACTTTCTGATCGATCACGGATGGCAGACGAAGGAGCTCTCGGAGCGAACCCTGCCTGGCGCCATCGAGTTCTTTTCCCTGGTCATTGACGCTCGCGATTTCCCTCCTTATGCCGGCCATGAGCCCAGGGAGGCGTTACGCCTGTTAAACGAGGAAGTGAAAAGCCATGGTTGGCGCGGTCTTGGAATCTGGGTAAAGGGGAACCTGGAAAAGGCAACCTGCCGGAAATTCGTGGAATGGTCCCAGTATGCCGGGATCGAATACTGGAAAATTGACAAGGGGGATTCCGTTGATTTTTATTGCCAGCAAATAAAAGAAGAAATCTACCCCAGGCTGACGCTGGAATACGCCAACGGTGTGAAAGCCCCGCTGAACCTGGGTTTCGACGACCCGAACCGAAGTTCATACCCTTCCGTTTACGTACGCGATGGCATCAAGTTTCCGCGGGCTTTCCAAATCCTTCGCAATGCCGATGTGTTTCGTACCTACGATTCTGCACCGTTGCTGGTGTCCACCACGACCATGCGCAGGGTGCATGACATCCTGATACAAACCCAAAACCAGGAAAAATATGTGACCATCCTGAACGTTCAGGATGATCCCCAGGTGGCCGCGGGCCTGGGAAGCCTGGTAGGCGCCATGCGCCATCCAAACTACATGGAGCGAACCTACCTCGGTGAAGATTTCCACTACCAGATCAGTGGCAAGCGCATGAATCAACGGCGTATGAATGAGATTGAGCGCTTCGGTCGCTGGCAACGGATTGCACCGGCGTTTGCCGCGGGAATCGGAACCTACCGGGCCA
Source organism: Lysobacterales bacterium (assembly GCA_026196445.1). Lineage (GTDB taxonomy): Bacteria > Pseudomonadota > Gammaproteobacteria > Xanthomonadales > SZUA-36 > SZUA-36. Next base: position 2,981 of record JAPHTE010000370.1, on the reverse strand, counting down.
GCGAAGAAGAACTACTCGATAATTATCGCCACACCGTCAGGGACACGCATCGTGACACTGCTCATGGGAAAATGGTCTACCAAAGTGCTCCGGCGATCATGTCACGGAATATGCCGCTGCCGAAGGTCGAGATAGATGGTGATCCTCCTTACGTAATGGCTTCGAAGTATCCGAACGGTCCAGTCGGCGTGGCCACGGAAGGACGGGTCAAGCCCGGGGACCAGTGGTATCACCCGCGCGCGAATATTTCCATTGAAGTCAATGATATGGAACAGTTCATCGGGATTTTCGGCCACTACCTGTCATTGACGCTTTCCCTTAAGGAAAGCACCCGGGGTATCGTCCATATCTGGGCCCAGGACCTGCTGGCCGAAGAAGCAGTAGATGTCAGGCACCTCGTAAAAATAGGCGAAAACAGCATAACGATACCCGGGGCATTAATAGACAGGATTGGAACGTCAGCCGGTGACAAGGGGGATATTTCTGTACCCGGGATGGTGATTAAGATACAAAACTCGAGTGACTGACTGAAGGTTGATTCTTTATTCCAGCGTTGATGGAAAGGACGGGGATTACCGCATGACGAACAAAGTAGATTACAGGCGTTGGCCAAGCATAATCATCCCGATCATCCTGGTGCTGGTTCTGCAGACCAGCCTGTGGGCGGCGCCGCTCGAGCCGGGTACCCCGGTGCGGGGCTGGACCCTGCTGTCGGACAACGAGCCCTTGGCCATGAAGGCAATCGCCGCTGCGCATGGCTACGACATCAACCACCTCCAGCTGTCCCACAAAATCGTACACGACCTCAATGAGATCGACGACCCGGCCAGGCGCGGCCTGGTCAACCGCCTGCTGGATGCCGCGCACGAAGCGGGCATCGGGGAGGTCGTGCTGTGGGACCATGCACTGTATGCGCTCGATTACTACCCGCAGCGGTTTCGCACCGGTCCCCACGGTACGATCGACCTTGACGATCCTGAATTCTGGGAATGGTTGAAGGCCGATTACCGCCGCTTGCTCGACCTGGTGCCGCAAGCCGACGGGCTGGTACTGACCTTCATCGAAACGGGGGCTCGCGTAGAACAACAACAATCGGAAGCATTGAAAACCGAGGCTGCCCGGCTCGCCGCGGTGGTCAATGCCGTGGCCGATGTCGTTATCGGGGAGCGGGGCCTGGCGCTTTACGCGCGTACGTTTTCCTACACGAGAACCGAGTTCGCCAACGTGCTCGAGGCGGTGCGGCTGATCGAACGCCCGGAAGTCCGGCTGATGATGAAGGAAACACCACACGACTTTTTCATTCCGCACCCGCCGAACCCGTTCATCGGCGCGATCGAACGTTCGACGCTGGTGGAGTTCGACGCCGCAGGGGAGTACTTCGGCCAGTCGGTGATCGTGTCCACCATGCCGGATCTCGTCCTCGGCCGCTGGCGCGCGGTTGGGGCGCGGCCCAATGTCATTGGGTACGTGGCCCGGACCGACCGTTTTGGCAACACCCAAATCGTGGGCCGGGCAGCGGAGATCAACCTGCGTGCGCTCGAGATGGGCGTGCGGGACCCGCAAGTGACCGAGGAGCAGGTTTATGACGAGTTCATCACCAACCGCTACGGCAAGGCGGCGGTTCCGGATGTGAAAGCGGCACTCCGGCGGGCCCGGGATATCGTTTCAGCGTCGCTTTACACACTGGGTACGGACATCGGCCACCGCCATTCGCGCCTGAACTACGACACCCACACCTCGAGTTACGTGCGGCACGTTCCCGGCAAGTGGATCGAACCCCCGGTCGTTTACATTGAGCACGGAATCAACCGTGAATTCCACTACTGGCGTGACGTGGTTGACCACCTGGCGCCGGCCTATGTTAAGAACCTGCAGGGCTCACTCTGGGACGAGGTTCCCGAGGTCCGCACCTCCGGCTGGATTCAGCCCGGGGAGCGGATGACCGAGGAATACCTGCGGCTGATCCTGAAGGAAAAGGACTACGGCCTGTCCCAGGCGCGCGCGGCGCTGGCCGATATCGAGCGCTCAAAACCGGTCTTGCGGCCGGAAGACTACCGGGAACTGCAAGGGCTTTTCGAGCGGACCGTGCTTACCGCGCGTATCCACCGGGCGGTGGCCGCGGCCTATTTCGGTTTCCGGGTGTGGTGCAGGGGGCCGGACTACCGCAACGCATTCGTCACCAATACCGTCCGGGAAGGGCTGGATGAGATCCGCGCCGTGGCGCCCTTGATCTCGGGTTATCCCGGACAGGTCCCTTTGGGCCAGTGGAACTGGCGCCAGGATGCCGACCGTGCCGAGCGGTATTTCCAGGCCATTGCCGTGGACGGCTGGCCCGCCAGCACCAACGGCGTGCCCAACCCTGAAGGCGGGATGGTATTCCCTTACCGCGTAGATTGATCCTTCCTTGTTCCGGCTTGGCTTGACAGTCCGGTAAGTATCCACTGCCCTGGCCTGTACGGCCTTTCAGGCTGCCCTCAGACAGGAAGTCGTCTGATCGGGACCGCGCTGAATGTGCCTCCCTTCACCTTCAGCGCTCGATTTTCGTCCCTGAAAATCGCCCCGGTCGGCTTCCTGTCTTCGGCGCCCAGAAGGGCAATGAATGCTCACCGGCCCGGTTAGATTCAGCTATTTTCGAGTGTAATCCCGGGCGCATGTCCGGGATCGCTGGCCAGAGAGCATAGACAGTAACTATCTACTGAACAGCTTATCGATAATCGGCACCGGTCAGGCTGTGCAGCACCGAGTCCTGCCAGCGCTTTAGCTGGACTTCCATTGACCGGGTAATGTCCGGCAGTTCCGTGGCAAGGTCCCTTGTCTCACCGGGGTCTTCCAGGATATCGAAAAGCTGGATCTGCCCGGGCTCGTCACCGTCCACGACCAGCTTGTAGCGGCTTCCCAGCACAGCCCGTGGCCCACCGTAGTCTGACTCGCGGATGACCGGGTGCCGGTAATTCTCGAATGTGCGCGTGTATTTCCCCTTC
>JAPHTE010000180.1 GCA_026196445.1 Lysobacterales bacterium | reverse complement strand
TCCAAGATTGTGGTGAGCCTCTGCAAATTCAGGTTTGATGGATATGGCCTTTTGGTAACTGGCAACTGCGTTATCCAAATCCCCTTGCTCTTTTAAGCCATTGCCATGGTTGTAGTGGGCCTCGGCAGATTCAGGTTTGATGGAGATGGCCTTTCTGTAATAGGCGACGGCTTCATCCAGTTTGCCCTGGGCTTGCAAAACACCACCCAGGTTATTCAGGGCGTCGGTATTTTCAGGTTGAAGTTCAAGCGTCTTCTGATACCAGTCTGTTGCTTCGGCTAATCGGCCGGACTGGTGGCATTGAATCCCACGTTGCAGTGTTTCCAGGGCTGAGGCAAGGTGTGGCTTTTCTCCGCGCCCATCCACGATTCTTTGCCGTAATCTCTCCACGGCTGGATGTTCAGGTTCCCTGCTTTCGGCTTCATCGAGCAGTGCTTCGGCTTCGATGAAAAGCCCATTTCCAAGACAGATTTCAGTAAGTTTCAGTTGCAGTTCGTTGTCGAGGGAGCCGGCCTCGATACTGCGCAATATCCGGTTGACGGCTGCCAAAGATTCCCTTTGCTCGCCGGAGCGCAGGAATACGTCCGCCTGGATGATCCGGGCGGCGACGTTATCCGGCTGTTTTCGTAGTATTTTCTTTATCGCAAAGCGGGCCGATACCAGCTTGCCCTTCTCGAGCAAAGCCCTGGCTTCATCAATGCGGGATTGAACATGGTCGACCATTTTTCAGGCGCGTGCGCTTGGTCAGCGTTCCGCTATAAGGCTTGCCAGGCGCTGCATGTCATCCTTGATAAATTCCTCGTAGTGTCGCCATTGACCAATGGATGACGTGTACATGGGCTGCGTGACGCCACTCGCGCTGGGTGTTGTCACCGCGCGTTTCTGTTTATAAAACTCGAAACAAGCGGCTTCACTTTCCAGGCCACAAATCTCGAGCAGGGCGGCAATTTCCTCATCAGGTGAAGTCACCAGTTGTTCATAGTTGACAGTCTTTATCTGCTCCGGATACTCCGAGTGCCAGTGATTTATCATCGCGAGGTACCCCTGGTAATACGTGTAAATGTCATCAAATGATGCCGAAAACTCACCCCTGGCACCAAACAACTGGCGATAGGCACTGATTGCGTTATCCCGCGGATCCCTTCTTGCGTCAATAATGATCGCTTCCGGCATGAAGCGTTTGATCAGACCGACGTGCAAAAAATTACCGGGATACTTGTCAATGAAATAATCGGTCTCCCCGTCCAGGTAGGGAGCAACGCCGTTCAGGTACTGTTGTCTCAGGAGTTTTCTTTCTTCCTCCGATAACGTCGCAAGACGCTTGGCGTAACCGCCATTCATCTCAAGGTACAACGCCATCCTTTCCAGGAACGGTAGCTCGTCGGTTGCCTGCACCTGTGAGTGGGCGCTGAGAATCTGTTCGATCAGTGTCGTGCCCGAACGGGGCAAACCAACGATCAGGATGGGGATGGGTTTTTCACTGTTCCGGGCTTGTGCTTCTTCACCTTTAACGGCTTGAAGTTCAGAGACAATCTGTTCGTATTGCTTGGTCCTGAATGGCTTGAGCCGGGCCTGTATGGCGTTGCCCTCGTTGTAGTATTCCAACGCTTCTGAATAACTCTCCCTTTGTTCAGCGGCGTGGCCGAGGGCAAAATTCAGTGCCGACAGTTGTGCTGGGTTGTCCTGCCTTAAACCCAATTCATGCTGCATGTCCGTGATTTCCTTGTCACTGAATGCATAAGACTTGAGATCAGCCAGGCTCCAGTAACCCGTGCCTTTTTCTTCAGCTGACAAACCCAGGTATTTTTTGTAACACAGCTCGGCCCGGCTTGTATGACCGGTTGCCTTGTAAACATGGCCCATTTGCAAGTAGGTAGCAGCAACATCTGGTCTTAACTCGATACACTCCAGGAACCTCTGTTCAGCGCTGCGCATTGAACCCAGGCGACGTAAGCTGACACCTGAGCGGTACAGGGACAAGACCGTGGCCTTCTTCTTGGCCCTGACCCATTCATACAGTTTTGCAGCCAAAAAGTAGAGTTCATTTTCGAAACAGATATCGGCGAGTTGCAATTGCAGTGCGCTATTGAAAGAAGCGGGTTCAAACTCAAAAATCCTGTTGATGGTATCGACCGAATCGGTTTGCTTGCCTGACCGCAACTGGATCTGCGCATGCACAATCAGGGCGGCGATGTTTTGCGGCTCCTTGCGCAATACTTTTTTGATTTCAAAATAAGCCGGAGTAAATTTATTTTCATTCAGCAATGCAGTCGCATTGTCGATACGGGATTGAACACTGTCATTCATTATTGTTTATCTCGGAAAAACCCTTAAAGAAATTAAGTTTAGTGTAATTAAGCCGCCAATTATAATGGTTTAAAAATGCTGCGTACCCGTTGTTTTTCTCAAGGCGCCACGTCGTGGCGCATGTATAAAAGTGGCATTACTTACTGTTTAAACGACCGGTAACACCAGAGTGAACTCACCGGAATACGAATGTACGTGGTCAGAGATTAGCCGGCTGCGATCCTTGTCATTTATATCCAAAAGTCTCGACAAACGGATCGATCAGAGGAGAAATCGGAGCTAAATCATGCTCATAGCGACGCCAGCGAGCTACTGCATGATTATCGATGGGAGCTGTAACATCCCGGTAACTAGGGGTGGTGATGGCGCGTTGTTTGGCGGCTTGGCGGTAGTTTTTGACGTCCTCATGCCAGCCGACACCGATAAACTCCAATACCTGCGAGACGGTGTCATCAAAATCTTCTACCAGGTCCTCGTAACGATATTCCATCCAGGAGCCGGTCAGAAGCGTACGGTAGTGCATCCACAAACCCATCACGGCCTCGTAGGCGAGTCCCGTCGTTTTTATATCGAGGAAATTGGCCATCGCATAATTCATTTCAAACTTTTGCATGAAACAACTGAGACAGACATCACGGGGATCGCGTAAGGCTACAATGATTTTTGCCCGTGGGAAAAGTAACTTTGCCAGGGCCAGGTTCACGATATTCAAGGGCGTTTTATCAACCAGTTGTTTGTCACCCAAATCGCCGATGTTGTCCCGGCAAAAATCATGGAAACGTTGTCTCAGGCGCTTGACATCGTTGCTGCCCACCCTGTCGAGGCCTTTTGGATAACCCCCACCGGAACTTTGTACTTCCCTGCTTACCGCATAGAGTGGTGACCGTTCATCCGTCGTAATCAATTTGGGGTGGGCCTTGAGCACCTGTTCCATCAGGGTCGTACCGGAACGGGGAAAGCCCACGAAAAAAACCGGCTCAAAATCATCGTCCGGTGCAAAACGTTTACCCAGTGCAGTCAATTTCTCTTCTGTGAAGAATTTCTTCAATGCAGCCACTTCCTGCAGAAAGGCCCCTCCATTCAGGTTCTGTTCTCCAACAAACCGGATCATTCCCTTGTTCGAGCGCTCAAAGGCGTCGAAAGCTGCGGCGTCACCCATGGCGTCCAGGGCCAGTCCGAGCTGGTTGAAAGCTTCGATTTCTTCCTTTAATTCAAGCCCCTGGGCTATGGCAGAGCGCAGGCGTTTTTGGGCAATTTCATGGTTTCCCTGTCGTCTGGCGATCAGCCCCCCGATCAGGGAAACCCGTGCGTTTCCCGGCTGGATGGATTCCGCCTTGTCGATGGCGGTCGATGCCTCGTCAAGCTGGTTGACGAGCTCAAGTGCGCTGGCCAATTGGACCAATAAACCAAAATTGTGGGCATCTATTTCGAGGCCTTCACGCAACAGTGTTATCGCTGCGCGTACATCGCCCTCCGCGATAAGTGCAGCTGCCATATTCCGGCGCGCGTTTGCATCGTCGGGATTAATCGCCAGGATCCTTGAACAAAGCGGTTTGGCCTCATCGATACGCCCCATTGATAACAAGGCAGTTGCTGCATTGCTCAGGGCAGCCAAGTGCCGGGGATGGAGTTTGAGGGCCCGTTGAAAAGACTCATACGCTTCTTCAACCCGGTTTTGTGCGCTCAGGGCAATACCCAGGTTGGAATGAAAGTTAGCTTGCTTGTCATCCAATGCTATGGCGTCACAAAAATACTGTTCCGCTTCCTGTAACTGACCCCGGTCCAGGCAAACGATGCCGAGCATGTGTTGGGTATCTGCGTGCAAGGGGTCATTCTTGATGAGATCACGGTAGACGGATTCGGCGGCGTCGATATTA
>JAPHTE010000177.1 GCA_026196445.1 Lysobacterales bacterium | reverse complement strand
TTGATTGCACCGATTGCGATGGAAGAAGGTCTGCGGTTTGCGATCCGAGAGGGTGGCCGGACGGTAGGCGCTGGTGTCGTTGCCAAGATCTTTGAATAAGACGAGTAGAGCGAGCAAGAGAAATGGCTGATCAGAGAATTCGTATCCGGTTGAAAGCATTCGATCATCGTTTGATCGACCGCTCAGCCAGTGAAATCGTGGAAACCGCGAAGCGGACCGGCGCCCAGGTGCGTGGTCCCATTCCGCTGCCCACGCGTATCGAGCGCTATACCGTGTTGACTTCGCCGCATGTAAACAAGGACGCGCGCGACCAGTACGAGACAAGGACCCACAAGCGACTGATGGATATTGTGGATCCCAACGACAAGACCGTGGATGCGCTGATGAAGCTGGATTTGGCAGCCGGCGTTGACGTACAGATCAAGTTGTACTGATCGGTTGCAAGCAAACAGGACGATAGGCAGAACAATGACGATTGGATTGATAGGCCGCAAACGCGGTATGACCAGGGTTTTTACCGAGCAGGGCGACAGTGTGCCTGTGACGGTAATCGAGGTCAGTCCAAACCGCGTCACACAGGTGAAAACCGTGGAGACGGATGGATACAACGCCTTACAGGTAACACTGGGCACAAAACGCACCAGCCTGCTGAGCAAGCCGCAAACCGGTCATTTCAGCAAAGCTGAAGTCGAAGCTGGTGAAGGCCTGTGGGAATTGCGTTTGAGCGATGATGAGCCCAACGATCTCGAGGCCGGCGCTGAACTCAACGTCGAGCAGTTCGAGGTGGGGCAGCATGTTGACGTGACAGGTACCAGCAAGGGTAAAGGGTTTGCCGGTGGTGTTAAGCGGCATAACTTCAGGATGCAGGATGCTACCCACGGCAATTCACTTGCCCACCGTGCGCCGGGCTCCATTGGCCAGTGCCAGACACCGGGCCGTGTATTCAAGGGCAAGAAAATGGCCGGCCAGATGGGTGACGTCCGCGTGACCACCCAGAACCTCGAAGTGGTTCAGGTCGATACTGAGCGTAACCTGCTGTTGATCAAGGGCGCCGTGCCCGGCGCGACTGGTGGCCAGGTTTCCGTTCGCCCAGCCGTGAAGATGCACTGAGGAGAATGATGATGGAACTCGCAGTTGCAGGTGGCAAAGCCATCAAGGTTTCAGAAGCCACTTTCGGGCGTGAATTTTCCGAGCCGCTGGTACACCAGGTGGTAACCGCCTACCTGGCGGGTGCACGCGCTGGCACCAAGGCCCAGAAGAACCGTTCAGCCGTTCGTGGCGGCGGCGCCAAACCATGGCGTCAGAAAGGCACTGGCCGCGCCCGCGTCGGCACCATCCGTAGCCCGATTTGGCGTGGTGGTGGCAGGACATTCGCCGCTACCCCGCGCGATTATTCACAGAAGGTCAACCGCAAGATGTACCGCGGTGCGATCCAGGCGATCCTGTCAGAACTGGTTCGCCAGGAACGCCTTGTCGTACTCGACAAGTTCGGCATCGATACACCGAAAACCAGTGACCTGATGGCGAAGTTGAAAGCATTGGGTTTCTCGGAAGGCCTCATTATCACGACGGAAGTGGATGGCAATGTGTTCCTGGCGTCACGCAACGTACCTAATGTGTACGCGCTGGATGTTGCGAGCCTGGATCCAGTCAGCCTGGTGGCGGCCGAAAAGGTTGTCATGACCATTGACGCGGTCAAGAAGATCGAGGAGTGGCTGGGATGAGCACAGAACGTTTATATCAGGTGTTGTTGTCCCCGCGCATGACGGAGAAGTCAACGCGTGTGGGTGAGGGTAGTAATCAATACGTTTTCAAAGTGACTACCGACTCGAACAAAAAAGAGATCAAGGACGCTGTTGAAAAGTTGTTCGAGGTCAATGTTGAGTCTGTTCGCATTGTCAATGTCAAGGGCAAGAGCAAGACTTTCAAGCTCCGGGCCGGCAAGCGTAACGATTGGAAGAAAGCATACGTACGCGTACAGGATGGTCAGGTCATCGACTTCCTGGGCGGAGAATCAGTTTAAGGATATTTGGTTATGGCAATTGTTAAGGCAAAACCAACTTCACCAGGACGCCGTGGCGTTGTGCAGGTCAAGCATGATCACTTGCACAAGGGGGATCCCCACGCCGCGCTGCTGGAAAAGAAATCACGCACGGGCGGCCGTAATAACAACGGTCGCATAACAACGCGTCATCGTGGTGGTGGTCACAAGAAACACTATCGTGTCATCGACTTCAAACGCGACAAGGACGGTATTAATGGCCGCGTTGAGCGTATCGAGCATGACCCGAACCGCACCGCGCACATTGCACTTGTGCTGTATGCGGATGGCGAGCGTCGTTACATCATCGCGCCCAAGGGTCTGCGTTCCGGTGACGCGGTCAAAAGCGGCCGTGATGCGGCCATCAAGCCCGGTAACTGCCTGCCGTTGCGTAACATTCCCGTAGGCACCGTTGTGCATTGCGTGGAAATGAAGCCCGGTAAGGGTGCGCAACTGGCCAGGAGCGCCGGCGCCGCCGTTCAGCTGGTTGCCCGTGAAGGTCAATATGCGACCTTGCGGCTGCGTTCAGGCCAAATGCGCAAGATACCGACCCGTTGCCGTGCAACGATCGGCGAGGTCTCGAATTCTGAGCACAACCTGGAAAAACTGGGTAAAGCCGGCGCCAAACGCTGGCGCGGTGTCCGCCCGACCGTTCGTGGTGTTGCCATGAACCCGGTGGATCACCCCCATGGCGGTGGCGAAGGCCGTACTTCGGGTGGCCGCCATCCCGTGACCCCGTGGGGTGTGCCCACCAAGGGTTACAAGACTCGCAGCAACAAGCGTACGGACAAGTATATCGTTCGTCGGTCAGGAAAATAACGGGTAGCGAACATGTCAAGATCAATTAAGAAAGGGCCTTTCATTGACCACCACCTGGCAAAGAAAGTGGCGGATTCAATTGAAACCAATAACAAGCGTCCGATCAAGACCTGGTCGCGGCGTTCGATGATTATGCCGGAGATGGTCGGATTGACCATTGCCGTTCACAACGGCCGGCAGCATGTGCCGATCCTGATCAGCGATCAGATGATCGGGCATAAACTCGG
>JAPHTE010000333.1 GCA_026196445.1 Lysobacterales bacterium | reverse complement strand
TCTCGATGATCGAACCGTCCGGCTTGGCCATCAGGCCACGCATGCCGGCCAACTGCCTGATCTGGGCCGCGGAGCCACGAGCACCGGAATCAGCCATGATGAAGATCGAGTTCATCGAATCTTCCTCGACCTCTTCACCTTTCAGCGTGGTCGCCGTGTTCTTGCCCATGCCATCCATCATGGCCTTGGCAACCTGCTCGTTGGTACGAGACCAGATATCCACAACCTTGTTGTAACGCTCGCCGGCAGTAACAAGACCGGAGATGTACTGGTTCTGGATTTCGATAACCTCGTCTTCCGCTGCATCCAGGATGCTCTTCTTCTGCGCCGGAACCACCAGGTCATCAATACCGATTGAAATACCGGCGATGGTTGCAAAACGGAACCCGGTGTACATCAGGCGATCGGCAAAAACCACGGTCTTCTTGAGACCCAACCGCCGGTAGCAGGAGTTGATAAGACCTGAAATTTCTCTCTTCTTCAGGGATTTGTTCAACATGTGGAAGGGCATGCCCTCCGGCCGAATCTCGGCCAGCAAGGAACGGCCGACCGTGGTTTCGACCAGGTTTATCTCGTGCCGTTTGTCACCGTGCTCGGAAATAATGGTTTCCTCGATCCGCACCTTGATACGTGCATGCAGCTGGACCGCGTTGTTTTCGTACGCGCGGTGGACCTCTTCAATATCCGAGAAATACATGCCTTCACCGGGCGTGCCGGCCAATTCGCGGGTCATGTAATACAGGCCGAGCACCACGTCCTGCGTAGGCACGATAATCGGCTCACCGTTGGCCGGTGAGAGGATGTTGTTGGACGACATCATCAGGGTACGGGCTTCGAGCTGCGCCTCAATGGACAACGGCACGTGGACCGCCATCTGGTCGCCATCGAAGTCCGCGTTGAACGCGGTACATACCAGCGGGTGCAACTGGATGGCCTTGCCCTCGATCAGGACCGGCTCGAAAGCCTGGATACCCAGGCGGTGCAGGGTCGGTGCGCGGTTGAGCAATACCGGGTGTTCACGGATTACCTCGGAGAGGATGTCCCACACCTCGGCCTTTTCGGCCTCGACCAGCTTCTTCGCCGCCTTGATTGTGGCCGCCATGCCACGCAGTTGCAGCTTGCTGAAAATGAACGGCTTGAACAGCTCCAGCGCCATTTTCTTGGGCAGGCCACACTGGTGAAGCTTCAGGGTCGGACCGACCACGATCACCGAACGGCCGGAATAATCCACACGCTTACCCAGCAGGTTCTGGCGGAAACGGCCCTGTTTGCCCTTGATCATATCGGCCAGCGATTTCAGCGGCCTGCGGTTGGTGCCGGTAATCGCACGCCCACGGCGCCCGTTGTCCAGCAACGCGTCCACGGACTCCTGCAGCATGCGCTTTTCGTTGCGCACGATGATATCCGGGGCGTTCAGCTCGAGCAGACGTTTCAAACGGTTGTTACGATTGATAACCCGCCGGTACAAATCATTCAGGTCCGAGGTCGCAAAGCGGCCGCCATCGAGCGGTACCAGCGGACGCAGGTCCGGTGGCAATACCGGCAGCACCGTCATGATCATGTACTCTGGACGGTTGCCAGATTCAATGAAGGCCTCGACCAGCTTCACGCGCTTGGAGAAACGTTTCAGCTTGGTTTCCGAGCGCGTGCCGCCGATTTCTTCACGCAACTGTTTCAGTTCTTCGTTCAGGTTGATGGTGCGCAGCAATTCGAAAATCGCCTCAGCACCCATCTTGGCCACGAACTCATCACCGAACTCTTCGACCGCGTCGAGGTATTGCTCGTCGGTCAGAAGGGTGCCTCGTTCCAGCGTGGTCATGCCTTCATCGAGTACTACGTAAGACTCGAAGTACAGGATCCGCTCGATATCGCGCAAGGTCATGTCCAGCATCAGGCCGATGCGTGATGGCAACGACTTCAAAAACCAGATATGTGCGACCGGGCTGGCCAGGTCGATGTGGGCCATGCGCTCACGACGGACCTTGGTCAAGGTAACCTCGGTGCCGCATTTTTCACAGACCACGCCACGGTGCTTCATGCGCTTGTACTTGCCGCACAGGCACTCGTAGTCTTTTACCGGTCCAAAAATGGAGGCACAGAACAGGCCGTCACGTTCCGGCTTGAAAGTCCGGTAATTGATGGTCTCGGGTTTCTTGACTTCACCGAAGGACCAGGACCGAATCAGGTCCGGTGGCGCCAACCCAATGCGGATGGCGTCGAAATTCAACGGTTGGCGCTGACGATTGTAGAGATTAAGCAGGTCTCTCATCTCAAGTCTCCTCCAGTTCGATGTTGATACCCAGCGAGCGGATTTCCTTCACCAGTACATTGAAGGATTCCGGCATTCCTGCCGCCATCTCGTGGTTGCCATCGACTATGTTCTTGTACATCTGGTTACGGCCGGACACGTCGTCGGACTTGACCGTCAACATTTCCTGCAGCGTGTAGGCTGCGCCGTAGGCTTCGAGCGCCCAAACTTCCATTTCACCAAAACGCTGACCGCCGAACTGGGCTTTACCACCCAACGGCTGCTGCGTTACCAGGCTGTAAGGACCAGTGGAACGCGCGTGCATCTTGTCGTCGACCAGGTGGTTCAGTTTCAACATGTACATGTAGCCAACCGTAACCGGGCGGTCAAACGGGTCTCCCGTGCGGCCATCGTATAATGTTGTCTGGCCATCGGGCGGCAGGTTCGCCAGTTCCAGCAAACGCTTGATCTCGGCTTCGGGCGCACCATCGAAGACCGGTGTCGCCATGGGCACACCCGCCTTCAGATTGCTGGCCATCTCCTTGATCTCGCCGGCGGTAAAGCCATTCATGTTGACCCGGCCTTCCTGGTCGCTGTTATAGATCTGGCCCAGGAACTTGCGCAAATCGTCAGTCTTGGCCTTTTGCTCGATCATTTCACTGATCCGGTCACCGAGACCCTTCGCGGCCCAGCCCAGGTGGGTTTCCAGCACCTGCCCGATGTTCATACGCGACGGTACGCCCAGCGGGTTCAGCACCACGTCCACCGGTGTGCCATCTTCCATGAAGGGCATATCTTCCTGCGGTACGATCATCGAGATGACGCCCTTGTTACCGTGGCGTCCTGCCATCTTGTCACCCGGCTGGATACGTCTTTTCACGGCCATGTAAACCTTGACCATCTTCAGCACGCCCGGGGCGAGGTCATCACCACGTGTGATCTTGCCCTTCTTCTCTTCGAATCTTTCGTCGAAGACCTTGCGTTGCTCTTTCACCTGGTCGGCAAGCTGTTCGATCAGGTCATTGGCGTCGTTATTCTTCATGCGTAACTTGAACCAGTCATCGGTTTCGAGGGACGCCAGGAATTCCGCGGTGATCTTGCTGCCCTTTTTCAGGCCCTTCGGCCCCTTGTCGGCAAACTTGCCGACCAGGGCATTCTCAAGACGCTGGAAAATCGCAGCTTCGACGATACGCAACTGGTCATCCAGGTCCTTGCGCACCTGGCGTAGCTGGTCCTTCTCGATCGAGATCGCGCGCTCGTCCTTGTCCACGCCGTCGCGGGTGAACACCTGTACATCGATAACCGTGCCGTCTGTGCCCGACGGTACGCGCAATGAGGTGTCTTTGACGTCCGAGGCCTTTTCACCAAAGATGGCGCGCAGCAATTTCTCTTCCGGTGTCAGTTGTGTCTCGCCTTTTGGCGTAACTTTGCCCACCAGGATATCGCCGGCCTTGACCTCGGCGCCGATGTAAACGATGCCGGACTGGTCCAGCTTGTTCAGGTTGTGCTCACCGACATTTGGAATATCGGCGGTGATTTCCTCGGAACCCAACTTGGTATCGCGCGCCACGCAGGTCAGTTCGACGATGTGGATCGTGGTGAAACGGTCTTCTTCCACCACCCGCTCAGAAATCAGGATGGAGTCTTCGAAGTTATAACCGTTCCACGGCATGAAGGCGATCAGCATGTTTTGCCCGAGGGCCAGCTCACCGAGATCGGTCGACGGGCCGTCGGCCAGTACGTCACCAGCGGTAACCCTGTCACCGACCTTGACCAGCGGCCGCTGGTTCATGCAGGTGTTCTGGTTTGAACGCTGGTACTTGACCAGGTTGTGGATGTCTACGCCAGGGTCACCGGCCGGCACTTCTTTCTCATTCACACGCACGACAATTCGCCCCGCGTCCACCTGGTCGACGACACCACCGCGTTTCGCGACGGCCGTCACACCCGAATCGGTCGCCACGACACGCTCCATACCGGTACCCACCAGCGGCTTTTCAGCTTTCAGTGTCGGCACGGCCTGGCGCTGCATGTTTGAACCCATCAGTGCGCGGTTGGCGTCATCGTGTTCCAGGAACGGTACCAGCGATGCTGCCACCGATACGATCTGCTTGGGCGAAACGTCCATGTAGTTCACAACGGCCGGCTCTTTCAGCGTGAATTCACCGAGGTGCCGGCAGGGGATGAATTCATCCACGAACTTGCCGTTGCTGTCCAGCTCTGCATTTGCCTGGGCGATGACAAAGTCACCCTCAACAATAGCGGACAGGTATTCAACTTCGCTGGTCACCTTGCCGTTGGCCACTTTTCGGTACGGTGTTTCGAGAAAACCGTAATCGTTGGTCCTGGCGTATACGGCCAGCGAGTTGATCAGGCCGATATTCGGGCCTTCAGGGGTCTCGATCGGGCATACCCGGCCATAGTGCGTCGGGTGCACGTCACGCACCTCGAAGCCGGCCCGCTCACGGGTCAGGCCACCCGGCCCAAGCGCCGAAACACGCCGCTTGTGGGTCACCTCCGACAAAGGGTTGTTCTGGTCCATGAACTGGCTCAGCTGGCTGGAACCAAAAAATTCCTTGATCGCCGCAGCCACCGGCTTGGCGTTGATCAGTTCCTGTGGTGACAGGTCTTCGCTTTCAGCCACGCTCAGACGTTCGCGTACGGCACGTTCCACCCGTACTACACCGACGCGGAACACGTTCTCGGCCATCTCGCCTACGCTGCGCACACGGCGGTTGCCCAGGTGGTCGATATCATCGACAGTGCCGTTGCCGTTACGGATGTCGATCAGCACCTTGAGTACGGCCAGGATATCTTCCCGGTCCAGTACGCCCGGGCCTGTGATCTCGTCACGCCCGACACGGCGGTTAAACTTCATCCTGCCGACACCCGACAGGTCGTAACGCTCCTCGGTGAAGAACAGATTCTTGAACAAATTCTGGGCCGCATCCTTGGTCGGTGGTTCACCGGGGCGCATCATGCGGTAAATATCGACCAGTGCTTCGAGTTCGTTGGTCGTGGTATCGATATTCAGTGTATTGGAAATGTACGGACCCTGGTCGAGGTCGTTAACGTACAGCACTTCCAGTTTCTTGATGTCCGCCTCGCGCAACTGCTCGAGCAGTTCGTCGGTGATTTCCGTATTGGCGTCAGCCAGCAGCTCACCGGACTCCTTGTCCACGATCGTGTGAGCGATGATCTTGCCGAGCAGGTAATCATCCGGTACATGCAGGGCCTTGATCTCGGCGTCCTTGATCAGGTTCACGTGCCGGGCAGTAATACGCTTACCAGTGGCAACGATGACTTCACCTTTCTTGTCCACGATATCGAAAAACGCGGATTCGCCACGCAGGCGTTCCGGAATCAGTTCCAGTTTTGCACCGTTCTTTAACAACGTGATGTTACTGGTCTCGAAAAACGTATCCAGCATCTCCTCGTTGCTCATACCGAGCGCGCGCAGCAATACGGTTACCGGCAGTTTCCTGCGCCGGTCGATCCGGGTGAATATGCCATCCTTGGGGTCAAACTCAAAGTCCAGCCAGGAGCCCCTGTACGGGATAACGCGGGCCGAGAACAACAGTTTGCCACTGGAGTGGGTCTTGCCCTTGTCGTGATCGAAAAAGACACCTGGGGAACGGTGCAATTGCGAGACGATGACACGTTCGGTGCCATTGATCACGAAGGTTCCGGTATCGGTCATCAACGGCAGGTCTCCCATGTAGACCTCCTGCTCCTTGACGAACTTCACCGGCTTTTGCTTGGCGGAACTCTCCTTGTCATAAATGACCAGGCGGACCTTGACACGCAACGGGGCGGCATAGGTCATACCACGGAGCTTGCACTCCAGGACATTGAACGGAGGATCACCCAGCTTGTAGCTGACGTACTCAAGCGCAGCATTCCGGGAATAAGAAACAATCGGGAATACCGACTGCAGTGCACCGTGCAGGCCACGCTCGCGCCGTTCTTCCGCCTTGGTTTCCAATTGCAGGAATTCTGCATAGGACCTGATCTGGGTCTGCAGCAGGTTGGGTACATCGAGTACCGCCTGGCGCTTGCCAAAGTCCTTACGTATACGCTTTTTCTCAGTAAATGAGTAGTTCATGTTACCAACCGCCTCGTTGCGACCGGGGCAAAGGTCGCGTCTCCACAAATAACAAACAGGAACAGGCCGGGGAAGCAATTCCCCAGCCTTTCCCTTTTAACTCCAAGTAAATCAAGTACTCTGATTTACTTGATCTCGACAGTAGCGCCTGCTTCTTCGAGTTTCTTCTTCAGCTCGTCAGCTTCACCTTGCTCGACGCCTTCCTTGATGGCGGCGGGAGCACTTTCAACCAGGTCCTTGGCTTCCTTCAGACCCAGGCCGGTGATTTCACGAACGATTTTAATGACGGGAACCTTGCTGCTACCGAAGGATGACAGAACCACGTCGAATTCCGTCTGCTCTTCAGCGGCTGCGGCTTCGCCACCTGCAGCCGGACCAGCAGCAACAGCTACGGGGGCGGCGGCAGATACACCAAATTTTTCTTCCATGGCGCTTATCAGCTCAACTACATCCATCACGCTCATGTT
>JAPHTE010000409.1 GCA_026196445.1 Lysobacterales bacterium | reverse complement strand
TGGAATTCGATATTTGCATGACCGGCATAGCGGGCCTTGAGCTTGTCGATGACCCCGGGCGTCAGTTTCGAGGTCTGGTAGTGCGGGCGAATGATGACGCGGTATCCGGCCTCCAGCAACACCCCGGCCAGTTCCTCGCCGCAGGTATTGAAAATGGACTGGTCACCCCAGGTCGGCGCGATCAGCACGACCGGGGCCTCTCCTGCATCGCCTGGCCCGTGTTTGCGCTCGTATTCCCGGGCCGATTGCAACAACGCTTCGAGACGCGGGTGACCGTATTCGAACAGGTTACGGGGTGGCATATCCTGCATGGCTTCCCGTTTACGCAGTTCCGCAACGTGGTGCGGACCGGCGCAAAACAGGCTGTCGTAGGCGTCGTAGGAATCCGCGTGGTCCACCATGTGTGTACTGCCCAGTGCGTGGAACAGGTAGACGTAGTGCACCGGGTTGATCGACTTTTTCAGTTGCAGGTTATCCAGGTCCATCATGGTCAAAACGACCACGTCAGCCTGCTGCATGTTGAAATGCAGGGTCAGGAAAAACCCTTCCGGCAGACAGATTGCCTTGTATAAATCGTGTTGGTGCTCAAGACCCGGGTCCGTGTCATCGGAGCTGATGTATGTGACCTTGCGCTGAAGATCGCCATTGAGCACCTCGACCAGGCCTTCAAAATAGTGCCAGTCCTGGCCGCTTTCGGAATAAATGACAATATTGCGCCACTCGGCCGGTAACTTGCGGTAAGCGCGCCAACCTGACCAGGCCTTGAACATTCCCATCTGTTTCACGACCTGTTCTTCATGGCTGGACGGACAGGGTTCAGACCAAATTCAGGTGGTCTCATCATCGTCTTGCGAGGTATCGTTTTGCGCGGCTTGGGGCTTAGGCTTGAAAAATGACTTGATCCGGTACCAATAAGTCTTGATGGCCAGCACCAATGAAGCAAACAGGCCCACGATGGCCGAGATAAGCATGCTGCCCGTGGTCGGGTCCAGGTAAGCATAAGCCTGCAGTGGCAGTACAAAGAGAGCAAAGGTTAAGCCCAGCAATGATTGCGGTTTCAAAACACGGATTTTCTTTCTCATTGACAACATATTCTCAACCTGCAATCACCGTCTTCAGAGCCTGTTCCAGCCGGGCCATATCACGATCGCTGATCTCGCCCATGGTCGATATCCTGAACAGTTTGCTGGCCAGGTCGCCCTGGCCGGCGTAGATAATAAAACCCTGCTGCTTGAGGCCATCGTGGAGCTCATCGTAGCCGAGATCGACCGGCAGATGGTAACTGCGCAGCACGCAGGAACTTTCCCCGGCCGGGATCCATTCCGCTATACCAAGCTCCCTGCAGGTGTCGGCTACTCTTGCCGCCAACTCCATGTAACGCGCACGGCGCGCTCGCCAGCCACCTTGCTGCCGCAACTCTGCCAGGGCCTGTGCCAGCGCGAGTACGGCGTTAACGGCCGGCGTGAACGGTGTCGACTGGCGTGCCTGGTGCTCCGCCCAGCCCGGCAGGTGCAGGCTCAGGCCGCGTGGTTCGATTTCCTGCTGTAACGCTTCGCGGCGGCACAGCACCATGGCCAGTCCCGGGATACCGTGCAAGCACTTGTTGGCGGTAGCCGCCATGGCCATCAGGGAGGGCTCTTCGAACGGGATGGCTTCAGCGCCGAAGCTCGAAACCGCATCGAGCAGTAATGACACGCCATGTTTGCTGCAGGCAGCAGCGATTTCGGCAACCGGGTTCAGACGCCCGGTGGTGGTCTCGTGGTGTACGGCGGCGACGTGGGTAAACTCGCCAGTAGCCAGCTGGGCGTCTAGCGCGTCGAGGTTGATAGGCTCGCCCCACTGCGCACGTAAAGCCTGGCTGCGGATGCCGTAGACAGCGGCGATGCGGCTCAAGCGCTCGCCATAGACGCCGTTTTCCGCTACCAGCACATGTGCTTCAGCCGGTAACAGGGACGTCATCATGGCTTCCAGCGCAGACGTGCCCGAACCACCGGTCAGGACCGCGGCCCACTGACCGGAATCACAGCCATAAACATCCAGCAAACCCTCGATAACCTGGTCCTGCACCTCGAAATATTCGGGTTCGCGGTGACACAGGTCTACCCGCGTAGCCGCACGCCGCACACCCTCGCTCAAAGACACGGGTCCCGGATTGAGCAGAATAAATCTCACGTTGACACCCTGGAAAAATTCAATTCAAAAGCAGTCACTGTGGCGCGGGTTCAGGACGGATGACTCACGACCCACAACCAGATGCCACAGCTCAGCAGGTACAGGGAAATCGGTAACTCACCGTTGCGGATCAGGGACTGGTAGGTATCCCAACCACCGGGTTTCAGGTCTGCCCAGCGGCACCGGCCAGGAATAATGGCACGTCTGTTACTGCTCCATTCACGCCACTCATCTTCAAAGATTCTCTCCAGCTTGCCATCTTCGTAGGTGATCGCAGCCGGGTACCAGATCAGGAAGAACACGACCACACCCACCAGCACGTACAGGTTGGCGGAGGCCACCACAAATCCCATCAGGATCAGAAAATTACCAAGATAGAGTGGATGACGAACCAAGGCATATGGCCCGGTCGTGGCCAATTGCTTGTTCTTGAATATAAAACCGGCGGCATAGATACGGAAAACCTGGCCGAGCAGTGCAATACCCAGGCCCACTCCAACAGTACCGGTATCGGGTCTGGCAAGATAGGCGCATACCGCCACCAACAACAACCCAATGCCCTGGCGCAATACCTCGTTGAAGCGAATGCGGTCAAACAAACCCAACAGGCCTGTCCGGTTTCCCATCCGTGTAATTCGTTCTGTACCCATGAGCATTTCCCTGAAAATAAGCGCTGATTTTACAGGATTTTTAAACCTGATATGACTGTTTTATCAGTCAATTACAACCAAACCAGCACGCTCCCCGTTACCTGGCCGTTGACCACGGCGTCTCGACACCGAGGCACTTCATCAAGCGCCGCGCCACCTCGGGAGGTTTGACGGACGGGCGCGGTAATCCCTCGGGCACTCCCCTGGCCGTCTTAATCCGCAGGAATGCCGGTGCCTCGGCCTGTAACAATGTATCCACCCACTGATTCCCGGACCTCGCAGCAAGAACGCTTCGATATCCACACGCTGCGGCAACTGCCGGGAAATCCACCGCACTGGCGACCGTACCCTGGCCCCCGGTGGATTCGTGTACACCGTTATCCAGCAACAGGTGATAAAAATTATCACCAGCGTAGGCGCCCATGGTGGCCAGGTTGCCCATGCGCATCAACACGGCACCGTCACCGTCGATAACGATAACTTTTCTATCCGGCCGGGCGCGGGCAAGCCCCAAGCCCAACGCAGCGGCGCAACCCATGGAACCGACCATGTACAAGTGGTTCGGGCGGTCCTCGATGGCGTACAACTCGCGTCCGTTGAACCCCGTCGATGCGATCAGCACGGTGTCGCTCGTCTCGGTCCCCGCCACCAGGTGCTGCAACACATCGTGCCTGCTAAGCCGGTCACCATCGGTACCGCCTGCAACGCTGCAGCGTGGTTTTTCAAAACTGTCTCCACCCGCCAGCGCAAAAGGCGCGACCATGCCCTTTTTCATGATCAGCGCGTATGGCCTGCCCGTCGAATCCATGTGCCCAACGGCGGTTTGCAGGGCGGTTTCGACGTCCTCCTCATGGTCCGGAAACCAACCCCAGGGAATCCGCATGGTTTCCAGTAATTCCGCCGTGACCTGGCCCATCAACTCGTGTTGCGGCTCATCCGGTTTGCCGGGTTCCCCACGCAGGGTTACGATCAGCAACACCGGTATCCGGAACACGAAGTTCAGCGAGGTCAACGGGCTGACGGCGTTGCCCAGGCCCGAGTTCTGCATCATGGCGACCGAGCGGTGTCCACCCAGGGCCGCGCCGGTCGCGGCAGCCACCGCGTCACCCTCGTTGGCCGACGAGATATAGGTCAGGCCACCGTCGCCGATGGTGTAGTTGATAAAAGGCGTCAGGAACGAACAGGGCACGCCTGCCCAGAAATCAAAACCCAGCGCCTTGGCGGGTTCGACAAACTGTCTTGCTTCAATCATCGTGGTCAAATGCCCCTGCGCGCTCGAGGTCGTCGAGGTCATTGATATCCATCCAGTGGCCATTGATATATTGCACCTGGGGCGCATGGCC
>JAPHTE010000099.1 GCA_026196445.1 Lysobacterales bacterium | reverse complement strand
GTGCAGGCCAAATATTTTCACCAGTATCCACAGACCCACGATCACGGCCAGCCACTGTGCAAGCAGGGTGCCCAGCGCCACACCAGCCACACCGAGGCCGAGACCAACGACAAAAGTGATGTTGAGAATGGCGTTGGACACGTTCAGTACCAACTGCTGCAACAACACGGCCCCCGTTTTGGCCAGGCCGAACAGAACACCGGAGATGGCATAGACCAGCAGGGTGGCCGGGGCAGCCCATATACGGATGTGAAAGTATTCCTCCATCAGTGCGGCCACCGTCTGCGGAGGGGCCAGGGCCTTGATGGCGACAAGCAGGATGAATTCCTGTAACAGCAACAATACGAGCCCGAGTCCGACCGCGAGCGCCATGCTGCGCCAGATACCTGCAATCAGCAGTTTGTGATCACCCCTGCCGTTGGCCTGCGCGATAATACCCGTGGTGCCCATGCGCAGAAAACCGAAGGCCCAGAACAAGAAGTTGAATATGACGCTGCCCAGGCCGATGGCGGCGAGGTACACGGCGCCGGGCAAGTGGCCGATGGCCCATGTGTCCACCAGGCCGACCAATGGCGCCGATGAATTGGCCAGTATGGCAGGCGTCGCGATCGCGAGAATGGTCCTGTGTGGTTGACGAGATTGTCGGGCCGAGGTTGCCTGCATGATGGGAGGATTTTGCCGAGTAATCGCTATAATAACGGTTGTGCAAGCCCAGATGCGGTGATTGACGAAATAAAATGCGCCGAACGCCGGTCAATGAACCTGTAAAGCACAAATCAGGCAAGGAATATACACCATGTTGATCAAGCGACCCGCAGATATCGAGCCTTCCGAGATCACATCGGAATCGGTTTACCAGCGCAGAAGGACATTGCTGAAAATGTCAGGATTGGCCACGGCAGGCGCCATTGCCGGTATCCCATTACTATCGCTTGCTGAACAAGAGGGTATCAGCGGTCGTGAGTTGCAGGGCGTTATCGAGAGCCCGTTGAGCACGGCTGAGCCGGCCAACAGCTGGCAGGACATTACCACCTATAACAATTATTACGAGTTCGGCACCGGCAAGGCGGACCCGGCCCGCAACGCGCGAGACTTCGAGCCAAGGCCGTGGAGCGTTGTGGTCAAGGGTGAGTGTGACAAGCCCGGGCGTTACGATTTCGAGGACCTTGTTGACAACCAGCAACTGGAGGAAAGGGTATACCGCTTCCGTTGCGTTGAAGCCTGGTCGATGGTCATTCCCTGGGTCGGTATTCCATTGGCCAGTATCATCGGCCGCCTGCAGCCCAATTCCAACGCTAAATTCCTGCGCTTCCGGACCCTGCATGATCCGGAACGCATGCCTGGCCAACGGCGCCGCACCCTCGACTGGCCATACACCGAGGGCCTGACAATGGCCGAGGCCATGCACCCACTGACATTGATGGCGGTAGGGCTTTACGGTCGTGAACTGCCCAACCAGAACGGTGCGCCGATGCGGTTAGTGGTGCCGTGGAAGTACGGTTTCAAGAGCATCAAGGCCATCGCGGAAATCGAGTTCACGCGTAGACGCCCACGCAGCAGCTGGGAGCAGGCGATCCCGTCTGAATACGGTTTTTACGCCAACGTAAACCCGGAAGTCGACCACCCGCGTTGGAGCCAGGCCCGCGAGCGACCGATAGGATTTGGCCTGTTTGCAAGAAAGAAACCCACGCTGATGTTCAATGGTTATGCCGACCAGGTGGCGTCACTGTACAGCGGGCTCGACTTGAGAAAGAATTTCTAGTGTCTTACGTCCGGCCGTTCAAGCCACTGGTTTTTGCGGTCTGCCTGCTGCCATTGGTTTACCTGTTATTGAGTGCCTTTGAGGTTGCGGGCCTGGGCCTGGGCACCAACCCGGTCGAGGAGTTGCTGCATGAACTGGGGCGCTGGGGCCTGAAGTTCCTGTTGCTGACGCTGGCCGTCACCCCCGTGCGGCGCTGGACGGGTTGGTCCTGGCTGGTCCGCTACCGGCGTATGCTGGGTCTTTTTTCGTTTTTTTACCTGCTCCTGCACTTCCTGGTTTACGCGGTGCTCGACCAGGGCCTGGACCCGGGCCTGATCGTCGAAGACATATTGAAACGCCCGTATATTACGCTGGGCATGGCCGGCCTGCTGATGATGGTTCCGCTGGCTGCGACTTCGACCAAGGCCATGATGCGCAAGTTGGGAAAACGTTGGAAATCCCTGCACCGCTTGGTGTACGTCATCGCCATACTGGGCGTGTGGCATTTTTACTGGCAGGTTAAGCTCGATACCCTGCAGCCACTGGTTTACGCGTCCATCCTGGCCGTACTTCTGATCTCGCGAATCAGGCCGCGAAAAAGACGCTGAATTCGCGCCAGAACGTTTAAGGACCACTTGGCATTCTGCTACCATTGGCCAGTCTGCCACGGGAGTGGGTTTCCTACTTCAAGCGATAAGAGGTCAAAATGCGCGTATTCAGGAAAATCCTTAAATGGCTCGGCCTGACATTTGCCGTCGTCCTGGTGCTGGGCGGTGCGTTCATCGCTCATTCCTGGTACTTCAAACCGGTCAACATCAATATCTTTTTTGCCCGTTCTTTCCTGCAGGCCGCGCTGGAAAGTCCGGAGATGCTGTCCTCGATCCATGTGTTGGAACAATTCGGCATCAAGGGCCATAACGCCAAACTGGATGACGCGAGCATGGCGGCCGGTGACAGGATGTTCGAGCACCTGAAGAAGAGCCGTGCAACACTGATAAGTTACGAGGACGAGGACCTGTCCGAAGACGACAGGATGTCCAAGCGGGTTGCGAAGAGCCTGATGGACATGCTGCTCGAGGCGGAGAAGTTCCGATTTCACAACTACCCGGTGAACCAGCTATTCGGGGTGCAAAACGGCTTCCCGTCGTTCATGGAGTCAACCCACCAGGTGCACAACGTCCGGGATGCCGATGACTATGTGTCAAGGCTGTCCCAGGTCGGCCGCAAGTTTGGCCAGGTGCTCGAAGGCCTACGCCACCGTGAACAGTTGGGTATCCTGCCACCCCAGTTCGTTGTCACCAAGGTGCTGGAAGAAATGCGCGCGTTTGTCGCCACACCGGTCGAAGAAGGCATACTGATGCTTGCCTTGACCGACAAGATGAAGGCGGCGGGGTTGCCACGGGACGAACAGCAGCGTATTGCGATGGAGGCCCGCCAGCAAATCGAGCAGACCGTGTACCCGGCCTATGGCGCACTGATCGCCTATTTTGAAACCCTCGATGACAAGGTCAGTGAGAACTTTGGTGTGTGGGCGTTGCCGGACGGTGATGAGCTGTACCGCCTGGCCGTGAAGTTGTTCACCACGACGGACTACACACCGGATTATTTGCATGAATACGGCCTGGCGGAAGTTGCGCGTATCCAGGCGGAAATCCTCACCATCCTCGAAGCAGAGGGTTGGGATGTGTCCCGGGGTTTCTTCGCGTCCATCTCGGAATTGGCGGAAGACCCGCGTTTCTATTACTCGGACAGTAGCGAGGGCCGTGATCAGATACTCGCCGACTACAAGGCTATCCTGGACGAGATATCACAGGGGCTGGATCCCTATTTCGATGTCATCCCGGACATCGGTATGGACGTCAAGCGTATTCCGGAATTCAAGGAGAAGACCGCCCCGGGCGCTTATTACCAACCCCCTGCGATGGACGGTTCACGCCCCGGGGTGTTTTTTGCCAACCTGTACGACATCAAGGCCACGCCACGTTACAGTATGCGTACCTTGGCTTACCACGAGGGGATTCCCGGCCACCACTTCCAACTGGCCATACAGCAGCAGCAGAAAAACCTGCCGATGTTCAGACGCCTGATACCCGCGATTGCCTATTCCGAGGGCTGGGCGCTGTATGCCGAGAAGTTGGCCTGGGAACTCGGTTTCCAGGATGACCCCTATGACAACATCGGCCGCTTACAGGGCGAATTGTTCCGCGCGGTTCGCCTGGTGGTCGACACCGGCATCCACTACAAGCGCTGGAGCCGTGAGCAGGCCATCGAGTACATGATCAATAACACCGGCATCACCGAGAGCGACGTGGTAGCTGAAATTGAGCGCTATTTCGTCATGCCTGGCCAGGCACTGGCCTACAAGGTCGGCATGACCAGGATCGAAGAACTGCGTGACCTGGCACAAACAGAACTGGGTGCAGATTTCAATATACGTGAATTCCACAATGTAGTGTTGACCAACGGAGCGGTTCCACTGGATATTCTGGAGGACCTGGTCAGGCAGTACATCACGCGGGCGAAACAAGGGCAAACCTAGGCAACATCTGTCCGGCGGATTCAGGGTTCGTAAACGGGGTGAGGGACCACGTATCCCTCTTTTTTCAGCGCCGTTCAGCGCAACCAGGGGTCCGTAACCAGGTAACCTGCGATGCCACCGCTATCTGCATCCAGCACGGCCGCAAACTGGCCTGCGTGCAACAGGCCGGGCACATAGCGCAGACTTGAAATTTCGCCACCGTGCTTGCGTACCAATTTGTCGATGCTTGCACTTGATTCCGGACGCGCTTCACGCAGGTCTGCCAGCGGACGTGATACATCCAGGACCTGCTGCCGGCGCTGGTCGTAGAGGCTCCAGAACTCGCTGCGAAACTGCAGGTCGGGCAGGCCCTCGAACATGACTTCGCGCAGCAGTTTCTGGTAGGCCGCCGGGTCACTGGGCATATTTGCGTACAACAACACGGGTCCCGCAAGCGGTTTGTCGAGAAACGCCGGGTCGGAAATTTCAGCGGTGTCGACTTCCCGGCGGGCCAGCACTTCGAAACGGTCCAGGGTGAAAACCATGAAATAGGGCCGGTTCAGGTACAAGGTGTACATACCCCAGCCCATGGCCGCCAGCTGCATCAGGGCGATGAAGACCAGGTCAAACAGCATACCTTTTTTCCCCTGTTTATACATGAACCAGATCAACACGGGCCCGATCAGTGCTGCACTGATCAGTAGTAAAACAGAAAACCTGCCGCTACTCGGCAATTGTAAAAATGGCTGCGGATACCAGGCGAACATGATTACGGCCGCGCACAGCGCCAGCACGACCAGGCTTGGCCACAGGTAGATCAATGCTGCACGTGATCGATTCATTGTCCTGTCCCCCTTCTGATAGCCGTTTCAGGCAGCGCGGTGATCACCGATCGCCGTTGTCCTCGCGAGGTTTGACCACTTCCGTTTCGGCATCAGCCGGCACCGCCTGGTCAGGCAAGGCTACCGTTTTCGCCTCCTCGGTTGTTGTTAATTCGTGTTCCGAATCCATCTGCTTGTTGATGAAGCTAAGGATAAAACCAGCCGCCATGAGGGCGACTGCAATCAGGATTGCGAATACATTATTGGGCTTGAATTGCGAGTTCATCATACGTATCCGGTTGGACCAATGGTGATGTAGTATATCAGCGAAGTGGACGGAATCCGATCAGTGCACAGACGCGTGCAACCACGTCCGCCAGTTTACAAATACAAGGGACTCTGAAATGAAAACTATACTCGTCACCGGCTCCAACCGAGGTATTGGTCTTGAACTCTGCACGCAATTGCTGGCGCGCGGAGAGCAGGTCATTGCGGCATGCCGGCAGGTAAGCGACGAACTGAAATCCACGGGCGCGCGCGTGATCGAAGGCATCGATGTGTGTAGCGATGATTCACTGGCGCTATTGCGGGATCAATTGGGTGATGTG
>JAPHTE010000189.1 GCA_026196445.1 Lysobacterales bacterium | reverse complement strand
TCGGTTTCTGAATGGTATTGCTTGAAAACCGGGTGTTGCAGGAAATCATTCTCTCTTTGCAACCGCAGCGGTATGGACGTGAAGTCAGTATCGAGATCCCGCTCCAGGCGGTTGACCTCGCTATCGGTAGTCTCACCGGTAAAAGCATCCAGCAGGACTTCTACATGTTCACGGGTGGTTTTTTCATTGACACTGACGGTCAGTCCCGTGGCGCTGCGGTGGATGTTGATGCCGGTGTCCAGTGCGCGCTGGTAAATCGTGTCCGCCTGTTCGCCATCCAGGTCGTAACTCAGCGTGTCGAACCATGTCTTGTTGACGCTGCGGAAGCCGTGCAACTTCAATCCCACTGCCAGCAGGCTGGCCAGGCGGTGGATGCGCCCGGCGATACGCTTCAGCCCCTCGGCGCCGTGGTAGACGGCATACATGCTGGCCATGACGGCCAGTAAAGCCTGCGCGGTGCAAATATTGCTGGTGGCGTGGTCGCGGCGGATGTGCTGCTCGCGGGTTTGCAAGGCCATACGCAACGCGGGCTGGTCCAGTCGGTCTTTGGAAACCCCGATAATACGGCCGGGCAGCGAGCGCTTGAAGGAATCTCGCGTTGCAAAAAATGCCGCGTGCGGGCCACCGAAGCCCAGTGGCACACCGAAACGCTGGGCAGATCCGGTCACGATATCCGCGTCCAATTCACCCGGTGGTTTTAACATCACCAGGCTCATCAAGTCGGTAGCAACCACGACCAGCGTTCCTTGCGCATGCGCTGTTGCAATCTGTGGGGCAATGTCGTTGACCTCTCCGCGTGTGGAGGGGTATTGCAAAAGGGCACCAAAATAATCGCCCTTGCCGAAGCCGCTGGCAGCGTCACCGACCACGATTTCGTAACCAAAATGCCTGGCCCTGGTTTGCAGCACATCCAGCGTCTGCGGTAGTACACCCTGGTCCACGAAAAACTGCGTGCTCTTGTTCTTGCGGTTGATTCGCTTGAGCATCGCCATGGCTTCTGCGGCCGCGGTCGCTTCGTCCAGCAGCGAGGCGTTGGCCAGTTCCATACCGGTCAAATCGCAGATCATCTGCTGGAAATTCAGCATGGCTTCAAGGCGGCCCTGCGAAATCTCTGCCTGGTAGGGCGTGTAGGCCGTGTACCAACCGGGGTTCTCCAGGATATTCCGCAAGATCACGGCCGGCGTGATCGTATCGTGGTAGCCCAAGCCGATCATGCTGTGCTTCAGCACGTTCAGGCTGGCAATTTCTCGTAAGCCGGTCAGTGCCCGGGTCTCACTCACTGCATCTGCCAGTTGCAGCGGCTCGTCCGTCTGGATGGCGGCGGGCAGCGTGCTCGCCACGAGTTCTTCCAGTGAGCCGGCACCGAGGGTGCCAAGCATTTGCTTGATTTGCCCGTCGTCCGGCCCGATGTGGCGGCGGATAAATTCTGAATGGTTTTCCAGTTTGCTCAGCGGGGAGTCGGCGACGCGGGGGGTCGGTTCAGTCGGCATTTTACGGGCTCGTGAATTGTTGGCTGATGACAGCATTTTACTCCCAATGGCCCCCATTGAAAGCAAGACAGGATCAATATTTAAAATATTGATGTATCACGATGATGAATTCAAAAAATAAATGTCGTGAGGTAATGATCAAGCAATAGGAATATGAACAACACCATCAGGTAAGTGATGGAAAACGCGAAGGTATGCATGGGCAGAAGAACGTCCCTGCTGCGCATCAGGCGCAGGGCGTACCACAGGAAACCCAGGTTCAATACGCTGACGCCGGACAGGTAGACCAGGCCACTCATGCCCGTGAGCGCCGGCAGCGTGGTGACGATGACCAGCAGGATCGTGTACAGCAGGATCTGCAGTCGCGTAAACGCAGCGCCGTGGGTGACTGGCAGCATCGGTATGTCCACCGATGCGTATTCTTCCCGGCGGTAGATGGCCAGCGCCCAGAAATGAGGTGGTGTCCAGGTGAATATGATCAGGAAGAGCAGGATGGCTTGTGGGTCCATGTTGCCGGTCACCGCGACCCAGCCCAGCACTGGCGGCGCTGCGCCGGCGGCACCGCCGATGACGATATTCTGCGGGGTCGCACGCTTCAGCCAGGCCGTGTAGACGACGGCGTAGCCGATCAGCGACATGAAGGTCAGCATGGCAGTCAGCCAATTGGTGCCGGCCAGCAGTATCAGCATGGCCAGCAGACCCAGGCACAGCGCGAAAATCAGCACGTTGCGGGCCTCGAGCTGACCGGTCGCCAGCGGCCGGTTGCGGGTACGGCGCATCTTTGCATCGGTGCGGGCATCCAGCAGGTGGTTGACGGCGGCGGCGGAAGACGCCGCCAGGCCGATACCCAAAGTGCCGGCGATAAAAGGCAGCAACGGCGGCCAACCCGGCACTGCCAGGAACATGCCGACCACGGCGGTGAATACAATCAACACGACCACCCGCGGTTTGCACAATACGAGGTACTGGTGGAATTTGCCGGTCACAATAATCAGTAAGCCCTGGTGGCGGTCTTGTCGAGCAAGCCCAGCAAGGTTGCAAGCAACAGCGCGGCGCCGGCGTTATGCGCGACCGCATTGGGCAACGGGAGGTGCAACACGACGTTGAGCACACCGAGTGTAAATTGCGCCAGCACCAGGGCCATCAGCAGTTGGCTGCTGCCACGCAATTTGGGCACCCGGTAGGCACGGATGGCCAGCGTCACGAGCACCAGTAACGTGACGATGGCACCGATGCGGTGTGTCAGGTGGATGGCTGCACGCGTGGGCTGGTCGAGGATCCCCCCTTCGTAGTCAACACCGACCTCACGCCACAATACGAAGGCCTCGGAAAAGTTGGTCTCGGGCCACCACTGGCCCGTGCACCGCGGCAGATCGGGGCAGGCCAGGGCCGCGTAATTGGCGCTGGTCCAGCCACCCAGGGCGATTTGCATGGTCAGCACGACGATGGCGGTGATAATCGGGCCACGCATGCGCTGGATTCGCATGCTGGGCTTGTCGCCAATTCGCCTGCGGTTGGAGAACATCAGCCACAGCAGCAGCGAGAAACTGGCCAGGCCGCCCAGCAGGTGGGCCATGACGATGACCGGTTTCAGTTTCAGGGTCACCGTCCACATTCCGAGCAAGGCCTGGAATATGATCAGTAGCACCAGTACGGTGGCGATATACCTGGCGACCCGGTTGACGTACGGATCGCGCCAGGCTTTCCAGGCGATCGCAAAGACCAGCAACATCAGGCTGCCGGCCAGGTAGCGGTGCACCATCTCGCGCCAGGCCTTTCCAGGCTCGACAGGGCGTTCGGGGAACGCCATGTTGGCCTCGGCGATTTCATGGGTTGCTTCCGGCCAGGTCACGTGGCCATAACAGCCCGGCCAGTCGGGGCATCCAAGCCCCGCGTGAGACAGTCGCACCCAGGCGCCGAGTACAATGACACAAAAAGCCACGACCACTGCGATCATGGCGAGTTTGTGGATTGTCTGGTTCACCGCGCTTTCTCCTGCTCGGAAAGTTTCAACAACCGTTTGAGGTCCTTGTGGATCCCACCCGGCGGGATGCTGGCCGGATAGGCAAGTATTACATTGAGCATCGGGTCGAGTACATAGCTGCGGAAAGACTCCGTGGTGGCGTCATCCTGT
>JAPHTE010000182.1 GCA_026196445.1 Lysobacterales bacterium | reverse complement strand
TTGCTGCAGGCCATCGATTTCGGCCTGGACATCATCTCCGCACCCAACTGGGTGATGCAGGTATTTTTCCTGGCCAGCATCGTCGGCTTGCCCGTCGTGCTGATCTTTGCCTGGGTGTTTGAAATGACACCCGAAGGCTTGAAACGCGAGTCAGAGATAGATCCGGGCCAATCCATCACCCGGGTCACGAGTCAAAAGCTGGACCGTACCATTATTACTTTCCTCGCATTCGCGGTCGTGCTGCTGCTGGGCGAGCGCTTCATCACGCAGGATAGTGCCCCGGCACCGGCACCAACACCCGAAATCGTAATGGAGGAGACAACTGTCACGGATGAAACTGCGGGTAACAACTTGCGTTCTGTGGCGGTATTGCCATTTGTCAACATGTCTTCCGACCCGGAACAGGAGTATTTCTCCGACGGCTTGTCCGAGGAACTGCTAAACCGCCTGGCCCAGAACGATCAGTTGCGTGTAGCTGCCCGAACTTCTTCATTCCAGTTCAAGGGAAAAAACCAGGATATCGCGGACATCGGCAGGCAATTGAAAGTCGACCACGTACTGGAAGGCAGCGTACGCAAGGCGGCCAACCGCTTGCGTATCACCGCACAGTTGATCCAGGTCGACAGCGGCTACCACCTGTGGTCGGAAACCTACGAGCGTGAAATTGATGATGTTTTTGCCATCCAGGACGATATCGCCCTGGCCATCACGCGTGCGTTGGAAGCAGAGTTGGGTACCGATTCCAAAACGTCCGGAAATGACCTGACCGACAACCTCCAGGCCTACCAGGTATATCTCCAGGCAAGGTATTTCCTGGCCAAGCGCGGTGAGGCCAACATGCTCAAGGCCAACGAACTGTTTGAACGTGCGGTTAGCCTGGACCCGGGTTTCTCAAAAGCCTGGTCGGGACTGGCCTATAACATCTCACTGCTGCCCAGTTACGGAGCGACCGTAACGGCAAACGAAGCCTGGGAAAGAGTCAAGGTCGCAACCGAGCAAGCGATCCATTATGACCCGAACAATGCAGAGGCCTATGTCGCGCTCGGCCGGATCAATATCCAGAACGAGTTCAGCGAGACACAAAAGCTGTACGAAAAAGCATACGAAATGGCTCCCAACGATGCAGACGTGGCCAATCTATATGCCGATTTCATGATGCAGGTCGGTGATTTCCCGGCGGCAGAACGCCTGGAACAAAAAACCCTCGAACTGGATCCATTAGCCGCGGTGCATTATTCGGATATCACGTTTGTCATGCTCGTCCAGCGACGATACGAGGAAGGCCTTGAATATGGCCGCGTATCAGCATCACTGGAGCCGGGGGTTCCCGATCGTGCCGACCCCATGATCGCGGGACTGATAGCTAACGGTTACTACGATGAAGCCGTGCGGGAAATCAATAAGTTTGAGCCGAGTTCTGTTTCACACCAATTCCTGATTGATTGGTGGTGGTGTTTGCTGTATTTCCAGCAGGATGACGAACAGGGCCTCAGGGTAAAACTGGACAGCATCATTGAAACACTCGGGACCGACGTGGCACACATGGACTATACGCTCGTCGCTTTCTTCACAGCCTGGCTGGACGGGACCGATGCCGCCCTGCCCTTCCTGTCAAAAGCATATGAAAACAATGAGTACAGCTTTTACTGGCCGGAGTACTTTTACCTGCCGGAGCAAATATCGGAGGACCCGGACTGGCTGGCATTCTGGCAACAGCCAAGACTGGCCGGTTTGATCGAAATGCGGCGGGCCAACCAGACCCAGGAACGCGTCGGCTGGTGGAAGGAGCCGCCGGTACGATGAATTTATTTCAAGAACTCTGCCGCCGGAATGTTATCAGGGTTGGCGCTGTCTACGCGGCCTCGTCCTGGCTGTTACTGCAGGTCGCTGAACTGGTGATTGAGAATACCAGTGCGCCAAGCTGGGTGATGCCCCTATTCATGCTCGCGGCGGCAGTTGGTTTTCCAGTTGTCATCATCGCTGCGTGGATGGTGGAACTCACCCCGAACGGACTCAGGCTGGTGAAAAATGTTGACCCTGCAGATTCCATCTCCAGCATGACCGGCCGCCAACTGATGCGCGGATTCATCATGATCCTGTCAATGGCCGTTGTTTTATACCTGACGGACAGGTTCCGGGATGAAACATGGTTTTCACCCAAGGCTGAAAATACTGAATTTGAAAACACCGGCCTCGGTGAACAAAATGAATGATCGGGCACACTCAGATGAAGTTCCCCTCAAGGTAAATGTATGAGCTTTTTTTCCGAACTCAGAAGAAGGAATGTCTTCAAAGTGGGCTTCGCCTACGTCGTATCCGCCTGGGTGTTGCTGCAGGTCGTCGACCTGGTGCTGGAAAACATCAGCGCACCGGATTGGGTGATGCAGGTTTTCATGTTGGCCGTGGCAATTGGGTTTCCCTTTGCACTGATCTTTGCCTGGGCCTTCGAGATGACGCCGGAGGGGCTCAAGCTGGAAAAAGACGTGGACAAGGGCCAGTCGATCAGCAAGCAAACCGGGCAACGGCTGATGCGCAACACGGCCATTGCGTTGGCCATAGCAGTGGTGCTGCTGTTGGTTGACAGGTTCCGGCTGGAACAACCGACCGAACCATTGGCATCGGGTGAGGACGTGGAACAGGCCAGTGCTGCGGATGCTGCTGGCCCTGCTGAAAAATCCATCGCAGTATTGCCGTTTCGTGACATGAGTGCCGCCCGGGACCAGGCTTATTTCGGCGAAGGTATTGCCGAGGAATTGCTCAATGCGCTGGTCAAGATCGAGGGTCTCGAGGTGGCTTCACGTACTTCGGCCTTCTCACTTGCCGATGATGGCCTGGACATCCCGGCAATTGCCGCCCGGCTCGGCGTAACGAACATCCTGGAAGGCAGTGTCCGAACCTCGGGACGACAGGTGCGCGTCACTGCGCAATTGATCGATGTCAGCAAGGATGTGCACCTGTGGTCAGAAACCTACGACGGTTCGCTCGATGATATTTTCAAGATACAGGACGAGATAACCAGCCAGATCAGCGAAGCCATGAAAGTTCAGCTGGGCAGCGGGATCCTTGCGCCTTCTTCCGAATTATTGACTGACAACGCCGAAGCCTATCAATTGTACCTGCGGGGCCGTCATCTTTGGCGGCAGCGAAGCCCAGCTTCGCTTAAACAAGCAGTCCAGTTATTCGGCAAAGCGGTGGAACTGGATCCTGAATTCCACCAGGCCTGGTCAAACCTGGCAATCGCTTACTTGAACCTGCCGGACTACGACCGTTCATTCGGTGTTGAAGAAGGATTCGAGCGGGGGCTCGAGGCTGCGGAAAAAGCCCTGGCAATTTGGCCGCAATCCACGGAAGCGCTGATCATCACGGCCAATTACAATGAGTACCACTGCAATATCACCGAGGCAGCCCGCCTATATGAAAAAGCCATCGCCCTTGATCCACTGGACCCAACGGCACACCACTGGTACGCCATCCTGTTGAGCACAACCGGCCGAACTACGCAGGCACTCGAACAAATCCAGACCGCAAAGCGTATAGACCCGTTGATTTCGGCTGTTATTGCCATCGAAGCAGAGATCTACCGAAACCTTGGCGATTACGCCCGGGCTGAAGAACTGTACCGGACTGCATCTTCCCTTGGCATGCACGGCGGTTCACTGCTCCCGGTGGGCATGAATTTCTTATTCGCCGGGGAAATTGAAAAGGGCGCCGCACTGACTAAACCCGGTCAGGACGGCCAGGACCCTGGGGTGGCAACAGGGCGCAAACTGCTGGTTCAGGCCATGAAAGACCCGGCGCAACAGGAGGCACTGGAAAGACACATTGGAAAAGCCGATGCTGTTGAGAGCTTTGTGGTGATCGATAATATGGAGCTTCTTTCAATCCTCGGATCTCCGTACCTTTTCGAATATCTGGCCGACCTGTCTTGCCCGATTTTGAGCGGCGCGGTCTGGTCTGAATCCTTCAGGGAACAACGTAAGACACCTGAATTTTTCGACTTGGCAGAGCGCGCGAGCGTAGTCGAGTATTGGCGCGAGTTCGGTTGGCCGGACGATTGCGCTTCGCTGGACCAAACACTGGCAGAATGCCCATAGGTTTTGACATGAGTTTTTTCGGTGAACTAAAACGCAGGAACGTCTTCAAAGTCGGCGTTTCCTATATCGTTACCGCCTGGATCCTGTTGCAGGTAGTCGACATCGTGTTGGAAAACATCGCAACCCCAGAATGGGTCATGCAAGTCTTCATGTTGGCGGTGGCGATCGGATTTCCTTTTGCGCTGATTTTTGCCTGGGCTTTTGAACTGACAGCGGATGGTATCAAGCTGGAGAAGGATGTCGACAAGAGTCAGTCCATTACCCACGTCACCGGGCAACGGCTGAATCGCAACATCATGATCGCGCTGGCTATTGCGGTGCTATTGCTGCTGGTGGACAAGTTCTGGCAACC
>JAPHTE010000415.1 GCA_026196445.1 Lysobacterales bacterium | reverse complement strand
TCGAATGGACCGGCAGCCAAGAGATACCCGATTCGACATTGGCGATGGCAAAGCGCTTCAAGCAGAAAATGGACAACCTGTCCGCCGAACAAAGTTATGTCGCGGACAAAGACCAACCGTTTGGCAGTAACGCCTGGCTGATCTCTGGTGCGCACACCGAGAGCGGCAACCCGATGATCGCCAACGACCCGCACATGACATTGAACACGCCAGCCATCTGGTATGAGTCTCAGTTGATTTTTGATCGTGATGGTGAAGACTGGTTCATCAACGGCGTCGAGGTGCCCGGCTTGCCGGCGTCGATGCTGGGTTGCAACAACGTCGGTTGCTGGGGCTTCACCAATAATTACACCGATGGCGTTGATTTCTACACCGAGCAATTCCTCACGAACGCATTGGGCTTACCGACGCACACCGTCTACAAGGGCAACCCGGAACCCATCCAGCAGGTGTTCAATTCCTGGTATGTCAACGTGATCGGTGACGAGGTCATGGATAACAAGGTGCGCGCCAACGTGGGCTATACCGCCGGCGCGATCACGTTGTCCATTCCGCGCCGCAACGATGGTCCTGTGCTGCAGATCGATGGCAACACGGGCCTGTCCGTGGCGTACATCGGCCACCGGGATACGCACGAAATAACCCTGGTCAGGGGCATGGGCCTGGCCAGGAACCTGGATGAGTTCAAAGAAGCCATGACCTTCTTCGACGGCGGCAACCAGAACGTTTACTGGGCCGATGTGATGGGCAATATCGCCTGGTTCAACGGCAACGAGCTACCGATCCGCGAGGACCTGGCCAACTTCACGGTGGACGGCCTGCCGCCGTTCTTCATCCGCGATGGGACAGGGGCGGCGGCCAACGAGTGGTTGCCGGTAATGAACCCACAACCGAACCAGGCTGCGAACTACGAGATATTGCCGTTCGCGGAGATGCCGCAATTGATCAACCCGGCCAAGGGTTATGTGCTCAACGCCAATAACGACCCGGTCGGTGTGACAGCAGACAACGTTCCCTATAACGAGGTCCGGCCAAGCGGGCAAGGATTGTATTACCTGGGTCCGAATTTTGCCGCCAACCGCATGGGCCGACTGGACCGCGAGGTCAAGGCCATGA
This sequence comes from Lysobacterales bacterium, assembly GCA_026196445.1. Taxonomy (GTDB): domain Bacteria; phylum Pseudomonadota; class Gammaproteobacteria; order Xanthomonadales; family SZUA-36; genus SZUA-36. The sequence goes on along the minus strand of JAPHTE010000415.1, from coordinate 6,542 downwards.
TCGATGCGGGTCACAAGATCACGCTGGATGACATGAAGGCCCTGCAGGCCAACGTCGAGATGCTCGACGCCGAGCTGGTGTTGCCGACATTGCTCGGCATCATGTCACAGGTACCGGTGCCGCCGGATTCGCCGATGGCGCAAGCACTGGACGTACTGTCCACTTGGGACTACAGCGCAAACACGGGTCTCGGCCCATACGGCTGGGACGCTTTTAGCGACCCGACGATGGCCCCGGCACCGAGCCTGGAGCAGGTGCGTAATAGCGCAGCTGCGACCGTCTGGGCTATGTGGCGTTCGATGTTGGTGCAAAACACGATTTACGCGACGCTGGAAGCCATTGGCCTGGGTGATTACCTGCCGTCAAGCAGAGCAGCCTATCGGGCTTTTACACACCATCTGCTCAACTACCCGACCGCAGGTGGCGTGGGCGCCTCCGGTATCCCGTTCTTCTCGCAAGGTCTGGGTGAAACGGTGGCCTACAGCCTGCAGCAGGCGCTTGAGAAATTGGCATCCGACGAGTTTGCACCGGCTTATGCCAATTCCACCAACGTGCTGGACTACGCCTGGGGCAAGTTGCACCGCATCGTATTCGATCACACGCTCGGTGGGCCGTTTAACATCCCCAACTGGGGTCCGTTCATGGATCTGTCGCCCGAGCTTCCGGGTTTTGCCCGCCAAGGGGGTTATGACGTGCTGGATGCCTCCGGACACAGCGCGACGGCTGACGGTCTGAACGAGTTCATGTTCGGCGGCGGTCCCGCGAGGCGCTTCGTCGCCGACATGGGACCAATCATGGTCGATGCTCAGCAAATGATAGCGGGTGGCCAAAGTGGTGTAGTCACAAGCCCACTCTATGGTCAGGCCTTGCCGTTATGGCTGACCAATACTTACCACCCGATGACGCTGGGTGAGGCGTATGCCGCCGGAGCTGCGGTGGTTATAACCACATTTGGCCCACCTGCGGCCGCTGCTAACACCGAAGGAGAAGAATAATGAATAAGCGACTAATTCTGATTCTCTTCACGCTTTTATTCACCGGCAACGCGCTTGCGACCGAGTGCTGTGACTTCCAGGCCTTCAACAAGGACGGCACTGTCGTCACCGGTGTTATCGCCCCGGTTTATGATCCGGCGGTAGGCGAGTATCCCCTGCCGATCAACCTGGCGTTTCTCGGTACAGACGACTTTACCCTGAACCTGCCGGCAGATGACCCAACTGACTTCGGTGACCCGTTCGTGGCGCTGGGTGCGCTGGATGGATTCAGCACCACCGAGAAATGGATTATGAGTTTTGCATCCGCGCCTCATACGCTGGATGCTTCCACCATCATCCCGGGTGTGACAGTGCGTATGTTCGAGGTCTCGACCGTGTTTGGCACCATCGTGGCGGTCAGTGGCGTCGTGCGCGAACTGACACCGGTGCTTGAATACGTGGCGGTTGCCTCGGGCAATAACGTGGCCATCCTGCCGACCAGCCCACTGAAGGAAATGACAACCTACATGGTTGTGATGACCAACGACATCAAGGATACGGCCGGTAACAACGCGACACCCAGTGACCGGTATTATTCAGGTAAGACTTCTGACCCGTGGGTAGACGCCGATGGTCACAGCACTTATCCGCTACTGGATGATGCAACTGCTGCAGCGCTCGAAAGCCTGCGCCAGATCACGCAAGGGCAGGAAAACGCGGCTGCCAGCATGGGCGTTCCCAAGGAAGACATTATCCTGAGCTGGACCGCACAAACACAATCCATTACTCCGGTCTTGAAGAGCTTACGCAGTATCGCCAAGCCGGCACCCACCACCGTGGGTCCAACCGGTATGAATACCGCGATGGTTGGCGGTGCGGGTGCGGCCGACATCTATGCCGGCATCATCACGATCCCGTATTACCTGGGTGTACCCAGTGCACAGAATCCGATCGCACCGTTGACCGATTTCTGGACAGCGGCGCCCGGCGCCTACGTGGCACCATTCGATACACTGGGTTTGAACCCGACTTCCACCCATGTAACGGTCGCCAACCCCTTCCCGGTAGTGACGTCGATGCAAACCGTGCCGTTACTGATGACTGTTCCCAATGCCAACAGCGGGCATACCAAGCCCGCAGCAGGCTGGCCGGTCGTGATATATGGACACGGCATTACACGGAGCCGTGCGGATATCCTAACCATGGCCGATTCCGCGGCAGCGGCGGGTTATGCAGTTGTGGCGATCGATCTGCCATTGCACGGTATTTCGCCGGACGACCCGACTTTTGGCGCCCTGCATATCAGTAAAACGCCATTTGCAGGTATGGCGAACGAGCGCACCTTTGACGTTGACTATGTCAACAATACGACCGGCGCACCTGGTCCGGATGGGGTTATTGATGGGTCCGGTACCCATATCATCAACCTGTCCAGTATGCTGACATCCAGGGATAACTTCCGCCAGGGAGAGGTCGACCTGTCAGTACTGACGGTGACGATCCCGAGCATCAGCTACGATGGTGACGCTTTGCCGGACCTCGATGGTTCGACCATTCAGTTTGTAGGCCAATCCATGGGCTCAATGATGGGTACGGCTTTTGTAGCGATCGAGCCCATGATCAAGAATGCTCTGCTGTCGGTACCGATGGGTGGCATTCCCAGGGCTCTGGAAGCCTCTCCAGAGTTCGGTCCACGCATTCGGGCCGGCCTAAAAGCAGCTGCAGGAATTGAACCCGGTATGAGCGAATACGAGCAGTTTTTCCTCGTATTCCAGACGGTAACTGATTCGGGCGACCCCATTAACTGGTCAGCTGAAGCGGCGCACTACAACAACATTCTGTTGTGGGAAGTATGGGGTGATCAAGTCAATCCAAACTTCGTAGAAACGGCACCGTTATCCGGTACCGAGCCGATGATCAGGGCGATGGGGCTCACACCATATTCGAGCACAACGCAAAATGCCGCCGGGTTGGACCTGGTAGGCCGTTTTGCACCGCCCGCCGAGCACAGTACATTCCTGAGCCCGACAGTCGGGTCAGCTGACGCATATTTCGAGATGCAGAAGCAAATGGCCTCGTTTATTCAGTCCAAGGGCACGGCGGTGGTGGTTGAAAACGCCGCGACCATGGTGCCGGAAGTGAGTGCAGCAGGTATGGCCGTTCCACCGGTCTCAGGCTTGATGGAAGGCCGAAAGTCCAAGAAAGCCAAGGGCGGGGAAACCCCCAGGCTCGAGAGTTTCCGGCAGGCAACAAACGGGTTGAACTTCTTTCCCGGAAAAATAAACGTATCCGGATTTGAGGCTGGAGCGCGACCTGAACCCGGGGATGGCAGGCAACTCCAGAAACCCAACAGGGTTAAGTAGGGAGATGAACATGAATAAATCAATGAATCTCATGAAAGTACATGCACTCGCGCTACCACTGTTGGTATTAGGGGTTTCCAGTGCACAGGCCATTGAGTTTGACAACGGTGACTGGACCGGCAGTTTTGACACCACGATCAGTTACGGTGCCTCCTGGCGGGCCAATGACCTGGACCCGGACTATGTCGGTAAGGCCTATCACAACCCCTTGTTGGCTCTTCCCACGACCACCAACGCCGACATGCGTGCAGCGCTTGGTAAATGGTCGGTCAACAATGACAACGGTAACCGTAATTACCCGGATGCGGGTGATTTGGTTGCCCATACCGCCAAGTTGACCTCTGAACTCGACATCAGCCGCGGCAATTTCGGTTTCTTTGGCCGCGCCACGGCATTCTACGATTTCGAGAACGTGGACAAGGATTTTCTGCCCAAGGAAGCCGATGATCGGGTCGGAAAGGACGTCCGTTTGCTGGATCTGTATATCTGGGCGGAACACGAGGTTGGTGAGCGTTACCTGAACTGGCGTCTTGGCCGCCAGGTGGTCAGCTGGGGCGAATCGCTTTTTATCCAGCAGGGCATCAACGTGATCAACCCGGTGGACGTGTCCCGGCTGCGCGTGGCCGGCGCCGAGCTCAAGGAAGCCTTTGAAGGCGTCAACATGCTGTGGGGTAACATCGATCTGACACCGAACCTGTCACTCGAAGCCCTGTACATGTTCGAACACCGGGAAATCATTCCCGATCCTACCGGTGTGTTTTTCTCCACAGATGATATCGGTACACCGGGTGCTTCTTTTGTAATGCTCGGATTTGGCGCACCGGATCAACCGGTGATAAACCCCGACCTGTTCCAAGAGGTGTGTATGGAGGGTAATTACGCCGCTTCAGATTCGTCGCTGCCCGCAGCATTGGTTGCGGGTGGGTGCAGTGCTGCAGTTGGGCGCGTACCTGGGCGAACAGCCGATGACCAGGGCCAGTACGGTCTTTCCCTGCGCTGGTTTGTTGAGGCCCTGAACAGTACAGAAATCGGATTCTACTTCCTGAACTACCACAGCCGTTTGCCGGTTTTGAGTGGCATAGCCATTACGAATCCGTCGCCGCAAAGTGGCGCCTATTTCACCGAGTATCCCGAAGACATACAGCTCTACGGTATCAGCTTCAACTCCAATATTGGCACCTGGGCATTGTCGGGTGAGGTCAGTTACCGCCCCAATTTGCCATTGCAGCAGGACGATGTTGAACTGTTGTTCGCAGCGTTATCGCCGCTGAACCCGTTGATCGGTGCACCGGCTTTGCGTTTTCACAGCCAGATGGGTCAGTTTGCCCCGGGTGAAGAAATCAAGGGCTGGGATGAACATGAATCCTGGCAGGCGCAGGTCTCTACGCTGAAAATTTTCGGGCCCAATAATTTCCTGAAAGCCGATGCGGTCACATTTGCAGCAGAAGTAGGCTACAACTACGTAGCCGACCTGCCGGACAAGGAATGCATGCGTTACAACGGCCCGGGTACGGACCTCGGCGGCGGTTATGATTACACGACTGGCGCCTTGCGCAACCCGATGACCGAGCCCGATGGTTTTGCCGATGACTCCAGCTGGGGTTACCGTTTTGTAATCAAGGCCGATTACAACAACGCGATCGGCCCGGTGACCGTCAGCCCACGATTTGCTTTCTCGCACGACGTAAGCGGCACCACACCCGGACCGGGTGGTTCATTCATCGATGGACGTAAGCAGTTCACCGTTGGCGTGGGCTTCAATTACCTGAACAAGTGGGTATTTGATTTTGCCTATACCGACTTCTCTGGTGGCGGGATCTACAACCTGATGCAGGACCGCGACTTCTATACCGCCAGCGTCCGTTACTCATTCTGATATCCGGAGAAACTCATGCGATCTTTTACAAAAACGACATTTTCATTCTGCATCGGTCTCACTCTGGTTGTGGGTTTGTTCACAGGCCAGGCATTTGCCGGCGCCAAACCCGATCAGATCCACCGTTTGAGCGAAGACCTGACCCCGATGGGCTCCGAACGGGCCGGCAACGCCGACGGGACCATTCCTGAATGGACCGGGGGTATTACCGAACCACCTGCCGGTTACAGCCCGGGTGACCACCACCCCTCGCCGTGGCCGGATGACAAGCCGTTATTCCGGATTACCGGTGCCAACTACGAGGAGTACGGGGACAAGTTGAGCGTTGGCCAGAAGGCGACCTTTGCCAAGTACCCGGATACCTATTACATGGATGTCTACCAGACCCGGCGCAGTGTGTCGTTTCCGGAGCATATCTACGAGATGAGCATCAAGAACGCCAGCACTGGTAAATTGGCTGAAAATGGTGAGGGTGTTCTGGATGTGGCAGAGGGTTTCCCGTTTCCGTTCCCGGAAAATGCCTACGAACTGATGTGGAACCATAAGCTCAAGTACAAGGGTACCGGTGGTGTTCGCTACAACACCCAGATAGCACCCACTGCGAACGGAAGTTTCTCGGTCACCGTGATCCGCGAGGAACTGCTGGGCCTGTATTACAAGCGCGGCGTCACCGTGGAAGATATTGATAACATCCTGTTGTATTTTTTCCAGGAAGTGGAGTCTCCAGCCAGGTTGGCCGGTAATATCCTGCTGGTGCACGAAACCCTCAACCAACAGGTGACGCCCCGCCAGGCGTGGATATACAACCCCGGGCAACGTCGTGTACGGCGTGCGCCAAACGTGGCCTATGACAACCCGGGTACCGCCTCCGACGGGCTGCGTACCAATGACATGACCGATATGTTCAACGGCGCGATGGACCGCTTTGACTGGAAAGTCATCGGCAAGAAGGAAATGTACATCCCGTACAACTCCTACGGTGCACACGCTGAGGGGATAACCTACGATGAATTCATCATGCCCGGTCACCTGAACCCGGCATTGATGCGTTACGAATTGCACCGTGTCTGGGTCGTCGAGGCCAACCTGAAGGAAGGTATGCGGCATATCAATGCCAAGCGTACTTACTACCTGGATGAAGACAGCTACCAGATCGTGCTGATCGATCACTACGATGGCCGCGGCCAGTTGTGGCGTGCTTCCGAATGCCATGCGATCAACTACTATGACGTGCCGACCTACTGGTCCACCATTGAAACCCACATGGATCTCCGGTCTGGCAGGTATGTCGCACAGGGATTTGACAATACTGGGCCTGTAAATACCTTC
>JAPHTE010000475.1 GCA_026196445.1 Lysobacterales bacterium | reverse complement strand
TAATGCGGGTTATCAAGGGGAGATTTCTGAGCGGTCGCTACAGGCATTGCGTTCTCACGCTCGCGGTGCAGCGGTCAGGTCCATATCCAGGGACCGGGCCTTGAGCCAGATAGCAGAGCGCTTTGAGTCAAATGACCTGAAAGCCAAGCTGCTGAAAGGTGCGGCAATGGACTCGGCTGTTTATCCGCGGGAAGCATTCCGTCTTGGCTGTGATGTGGATATGTTGGTATGCGAGAAGGACTTTGAACGCGTTGAAGGTCTTCTCAGCGGACTGGCCGAGAATATCGAGAAAACACCAGGCAGGCCGGCCACCACAGCCTTTGCAGTAGAGAAAACATTTGTCATCAACGGCCCGGTCCGTGTTCAGATTGACGTGCATCGCGAAGTAACGGTACCGCACGTGTTTCCTATTGATTACGTGGCGATGTTTGCGCGCTGCGAAACGCATCCTGCTTTTGACGGGAAATTTGGTCGGCTGTCTGATGAAGACAACCTGCTGCAGTTTGCCATGCATTCCTTCTACGACCTGCAGATGTTTTCAAAGCAAACGGTTGATGCCTGTATGCTGATGAAACGGGGCCAAATCGATTGGGAAACATTGATAGAAAGGGCACAAACCTATCGGGTTATGTTGCCCTTAAAGTACTTGATAGAAGGTGTGCGCCACGTGTTTGGTTATTCGCCGCCTGGTGCAGTGGTTAAACGACTGAAACTGCATGGTGCGAGGAAGTGGCTTGCCTATCGATTGCTCACGAAAAGTCCCCGCTGGTTGAGCGGGCCCGGGCCCGGTTTTCGGGTCAGGCAGTTGGCTGCCCAGGTTTTGTTGTCCGGTAATGTCAGGGGTTGGCTGTGGTATTACTCACACTACGCTGGGGCCAAGTTGCGGGATTTTTGGTTTGTCCTTTTTCGGGGTTGATCGTAAGCCGAACCCTTCATACGTGTTGACTTGAAAATGGATCCCGGATATTCGCTTCGCGAATTCCGGGATGACGTAGGGGTGCGAATTCCGGGATGACGGGGTGGTCACGAATTCTGGGATTGCAGACCAAGAGAGTGCCCGGGATAACTTTTCTAGGCTGCTGTCATTCTGGAGCCCGCCAAAATTTGCTTGCGAACCGCCGCATCAAGGTGGACCGACTCCTTCGCAATATTGAGTTGCAGGTTGGCATTGGCGACTTCCAGGAGCCGTTCGTTAACCGAGTAGCGGTTTTGCTTTTTGGCCCACTCGAGGATACTGGACAGGTGCCACAAGCTGGTTTTGCCTTCGTGGATGGGGGTTGGGAAAGACGCCAGGTTGTTCAACATGAGTTTACGTATATTCTGGCGCGAGCAGCCCAATATTTCGGCAATGTCTGACAAGCCAACCAGGTCAGGTGCAGCTTCTATCAGCTTGGCGTCCGGAATTGCCTTCTTCACATTCCTGACAGCGCTCAGTATTGCTTCGAGTGCATTATCGGCTTCCCTGTTGAAGTTCAAAGCTATACGTCCGCTCTGGCCGATACCGGCCAGTGCATCAGTGCAGCCTTTTTCCGCAAGACGCTCCACGAAATACGCGGGATCCTGGGAAGAGACGGGCAGCTTAAATCTCAGGTTGAATTCGTATGTTTTCATCTCATTGGCTTTGTGTCAGTCATCTTTGCGGGAAGTACAGTTGTCCACTACTCGCCTGATTTGCTTTGCGTGATTCGCAGGGCTTGCCGGAGTGCTCCAAATGCTTGAGATGCAGAATTCACCGCAACGGCAGTCTTTGTCGTTGCTTGGGCAATAGATTCGGCCCCAAACATGAGCTCCGCCAGTCTTGACTCGCCAACCGTGTTTTTCCACATAGCGAAGCGCCTTTTCTACCTCTTTTTTTTGGGTGCCTTTTTCGCGACATTCCTGTTGTCCTTGCATATGGTAGGCGCAGCTTGCGAGGTTGTCAATTGACAACCTTATGCTAACTAGCCTGTATCGGGAGTATGTGAAAGGTAAGCAGACTATTTAAGCGCACATTACACGCGTTTCGTGTGGGTGTTTTGCTCGACTCGACGTATATGGATCCCGGGTCAGGGCCCGGGATGACGTAGGGGTGCGAATTCCGGGGTTACCGAGCATTTGGTTCAGGGGGTAGATCTTTTGGCTAGGCATCAGTTCATTGTCATGAATTTCCTACGGAAATGTGAGCCAATCATAGATTTCGAGTATATTGACGGTGTAGCAGAATTTGGCCATGCCTTCGGTGATGAGAATTGGCCCATTTCGTTTCTTCATTTATAGTAATGAAGACGGTGAACCAGCACATATTCATATCCAGAGAGACAGAATGTTAGCCAAATTTTGGTTGGGCCCTGTCGCTTTGGCGAGTTCAACACGGTTTCCACCGAAAGAATTAAGAAGATTGGAGTCAATGGTGATTAAAAACAAGGAAATGCTCCTGGAGGCCTGGAATGAGCATCTTGGAAGTTGAGCGAAATCCACAAGCCCATACTGTGAAATGCACAGACGTGGCCATAGTTGTTGAATTGCATGATGGGCGAACAATTTCTGCACCACTGGTTTGGTTTCCCAAGCTTGCCCAGGCTAGTAAGGAGCAACTTGAAAACTGGCAACTGCTGGGCGATGGCGAGGGGATTCATTGGCCAGAGCTCGATGAAGACCTGAGCGTTGCTGGGCTTTTGGCTGGGAAGCACTAGTACAAGTCACAACGCGCTTAGTAGTAAGCAATCGCCAGCCGCAGAACTGCAGTCTCCTACTGCAAAATCGCGGCGGGCAGGGATTGTTCCCTACATTCCCCTGCATTTCCTTCATCCATGGAGGTCAGGCGCCGCTCCCACGGGCAAAGCCACTTCGGGAAAGAAGAAAAGGCTTACACGCCCGATCAACCATCTCCCATACCCAAATCAGCACCGTGAGGTCAGAGTGGATCAAAATAGCTTGAGCACTGATAAGTGATACTTTAGTATCACATTATGCGAACGGAACTAGTGACCACTCTTAAAAGAAAAGCGACTGAATTGCTGGCAGAGCTTGGGCGGGATAAGCGGCCCATCCTGATTACGCAGCACGGTCGACCCTCTGCCTACCTGGTCGATGTCGAGAGCTTCGAACGACTACAGGCCCGGATGAATCTGCTTGAAGGCATAGCTCGCGGCGAACGGGCGATTGAAGAGGGTAGAACACTATCGCACGATGAGGCCAGGGCCAAGTTGTCGCGATGGCTGAAGTAGTTTGGACTGAACCTGCGCTTGCCGATCTCGAAGCGATTGCCGATTACATTGCGGTCGAAAACCCCGAGGCCGCCAGCTCGTTTGTTCAGCGGGTTATTGATCACATCGACCAACTGCAGGATCACCCACTTCTGGGCCCCATTCCTTCTGATCTGGAAGATTCTCGTTACCGCCATATCATTGAATCGCCGTGCCGCATTTTTTATCGGCAAGAAGGGCAGCAGGTGTTTATTGTCCATGTCATGAGAAGCGAGCGGCTTTTGATTCCCGACAGCCTGGATCGGGGGTGAGAACGGGAATCGCGACCATCGGAGCAGGTTGTTCCTAAAGCAAAATCGCTGCGGGTCGCCGCTCCCACAAGAATTGCGGATCGCAGGTAAATCGCCAGCAGCCTGGCTGCTGCCTCCTGGAGCAAAATCGCGGCGAGTCGCCGCTCCCACGGGCTGGGGGTCGCCAGTAGCAGAGCTGCTAACTTCTACAGCGTTATTCCTACAGCGCTTTGAGCGAAAGACTATATTGCTGCTTGACCCCGCAGTTTCAAAATTGCTGCATGAGTCCAACGGTATTCAGAGAAAAGGGATATCGGTTTTTCTTTTTCTCCAGGGAAGAATATCGGATGCATGTGCACGTGGTGACAGGTGATGGTGAAGCAAAATTCTGGTTAGAACCGGAAATTGTATTGGCGAGTAACTATCATTACTCTAGAGGGCAACTGAAAGAAATTGAATCACTCATAGAGGTTCACATAAATGATCTCATTGGTGCATGGAAACAACACTTCAGC
>JAPHTE010000122.1 GCA_026196445.1 Lysobacterales bacterium | reverse complement strand
CTGATCAGGGAGAGCGAAGAAAAGTACCGGGGGTTGGTCGAAAACTCGCTGCTGGGTGTCTACCTGTCCACCGTGGAAGGCGACGTTTTGTACGTCAACGAGACCATGGCGAAGATGTTCGGATACGACAGCCCCGAGGAATTCCAGCGTATCAAGGCGATCAGTCACTGGAAACAGCCTGAACAGCGAAAAGCCATGCTCGACAATCTGAGGGCACACGGCCGTTACGACGGCTTCGAAGCCGAATACATGACTCGCGACGGCCAGACACTGATCGCTCTGGGATCCGTCATCCTGATCAATGACAAGATTCACGGGATGCTGGCCGACATCACGGATCGCAAGGCTGTCGAGAGCGAACTGGTCAAATACCGCGACCACCTGGAGCGGCTTGTAGCCGAGCGCACCAAAGAGTTGACTCGCGCCAAGCAACTTGCGGAGGCGGCAAATATTGCCAAGGATTCGTTCCTGGCCAACATGAGCCACGAGATCCGCACCCCGATGAACGCCATTGCCGGTTTCACAGGCCTGCTGCAGAAAAGCTGCACCGATCCCGAGCAACTCGGGCACCTCGACGGCATCGCGACCTCGGCGGGATACCTGTTGAAAATCATCGATGACATTCTTGACATTTCCAAGATCGAAGCCGGACGACTGGAACTGGAGCCGGTAAACTTCGCCGTGGAGTCGATCATCGAGCACGTACGCAAAATGCTGACAGACCGGTGCGACGAAAAGGGGGTAGAACTCAAGTTTGAAACAGCGGGGGTGCCGGAGTTCCTGCAGGGCGACCCGCTGCGGTTACGCCAGGCCTTGCTCAACTACGTCAGCAATGCAGTCAAGTTCACATTCCGCGGTTCTATCACGGTACGCATAAAGGTCCTCGAAGAAAGGGATCAACAGCTGCTGGTACGGTTCGAGGTGGAAGATACCGGTATCGGAATCGAACCTGGCAAACTCGCAGGTATGTTCGAGCCCTTCGAACAGGAAGAAGCGTCGACAACCCGCAAGTACGGGGGTACGGGGCTGGGGCTCGCCATCACCCGGCGTCTGGCCGAATTGATGGGCGGCACGGCCGGCGCCAGCAGCAACAAGGGCGAAGGCAGCCTGTTTTGGTTTACCGCGTTGCTCGAGCCCGGGTACCTGCTGGAACAAGGGCAGTTAAAGGCCCCGTTGCAGGATGCGGAAGACATGTTGAAGAGCGGGTATTCCGGCGCCAGCATACTGCTGGTCGAAGATAATGAAATCAACCAGGAAGTCACCCGGTTGATGCTTGAGCGTTGCGGCCTTGATATCGACATCGCTGAAAACGGCGTCGTCGCGCTCGAGATGTTCAGCGAAAAGGCCTATGACCTCGTGCTGATGGATGTACAAATGCCCGAGATGAATGGCCTGGAGGCCACGGAGCTGATCCGTCTGCGGTCGGCCAAGAATCCGTCCGCGGGCCGGGTACCGATCCTGGCGATGACGGCCAACGTATACAAGGACGACCGGGACGCCTGCGAGAAAGCGGGGATGGACGGTTTCGTGGCCAAGCCAGTGGTTCCCGAAGACCTGTATTCCGAGCTGGTTCACTGGCTGGGGGAATCCGCTTCGCAACACTCCGGGTGACCGGTCGTGCGCCGCTACGTCCGGGCCGGCGTATTACCGGTATAACCGTGGCTTTCAGCCCAATTGTTTCTTGGCGGTTCGGCCGGCCGTTTTGCGTTCGTGTTCTTTCAGGTGCAGCTTGCGTATGCGGATAGACTCGGGTGTCACTTCCACCAGTTCATCGTCCTGGATGAATTCCAGAGATTGTTCCAGGGTCATGATCATCGGCGCGGCCAGCAGCACGTTGTCGTCCTTGATGACGGTGCGGATGTTGGTCAATTGCTTGGCCTTCAAAGGGTTGACCGTCAGGTCGTTGCCGCGGTTGTGGATGCCGACGATCTGTCCTTCGTAGACATCGACACCACCCTCGATGATCATGCGGCCGCGGTCCTGCAGGTTGAACAGGGCGTAGGCGACCGCTTTGCCGGTGCTGTTGGAAATCAGTACGCCGTTATTGCGGGTCGCAATGGGGGTCGGGTTGTACGGCCCGTATTTCTCGAAGGTGTGGAACAACAGGCCGGTGCCGGCGGTCAGCGTACGGAACTCCGACTGGAAACCGATTAAACCACGGGCCGGGATCAGGTAATCCATGCGGATGCGGCCCTTGCCATCAGGCTGCATATCCTGCAATACGCCGCGGCGTTCACCGAGTTTTTCCATCACGGCGCCCTGGTAATCGGCTTCGAGATCGACCACCAGCGTTTCGTAGGGTTCTTCGGTCTGGCCGTTGTTGGTATGCAGGATAACTTCCGGCCTCGAAATGGCCATCTCGTAACCTTCGCGCCGCATGGTTTCAATCAGGATGGAAAGGTGTAATTCACCACGCCCGGATACACGGAACCTTTCTGCATCGGTAGTTTCCTCTATGCGTAAAGCCACGTTATGACTGGCTTCGCGCAACAGCCGTTCACGCAACTGTCTGCTGGTTAAATACTTGCCTTCCCGGCCTGCGAACGGTGAATTGTTGACACGAAAAGTCATGCTGATGGTGGGTTCGTCCACGGTCAGCGGCGGCAGGGCTTCTACGGTATTCCGGTCACACAGCGTATCCGAAATACGCAGGTTTTCCACCCCGGTCACGGCGATGATATCCCCTGCGTTGGCACTGGCAGTTTCTATGCGTTCAAGACCGCGAAAGCCCAATACCTGCAAGATGCGGGCATTGTGTTGCTCACCGTAACGGTCGACGACGGTTATTTGTTGATTGGGTTTGACACTTCCGCGCTGTACCCGGCCGATTCCGATGACACCGACATAAGTGTTGTAGTCCAGCGTGCTGATACGCATCTGGAACGCTCCGTCCAGGTCTACTTTGGGCGGATGGACTTCGTTTACGATGGTCTCAAATAGCGGTGTCATATCACCGGAGCGCACATCGTCTTCAAGACCAGCGTAACCCTGCAGGGCCGAGGCATAAACAACCGGAAAGTCCAGTTGCTCGTCACTGGCACCCAGGTTGTCAAACAACTCAAAGGTCTGGTCCAGTACCCAGTGAGGGCGTGCACCGTCCCGGTCCACCTTGTTGATAACCACGATGGGCCGGAAACCCATCTCGAAGGCCTTTTGGGTCACAAAACGCGTCTGTGGCATCGGGCCGTCAACGGCATCCACCAGCAGCAGCACGGAATCCACCATGCTCAGGATGCGCTCGACCTCGCCACCGAAGTCTGCGTGACCCGGGGTGTCCACGATATTGATGCGATAGTTTTCTTTACCATCGTTCCAGTTGATCGCGGTATTTTTTGACAGGATCGTGATACCGCGCTCTTTTTCCAGTTCATTGGAGTCCATTGCCCGATCCAGCGTGGCCGAATGCTCGCCCATGGTGCACGACTGCTGCAGTAACTGGTCGACCAGCGTGGTTTTGCCGTGGTCGACATGGGCGATGATGGCAATATTTCTGAGCTTATTGATCACGGGGTTTTCCAAGTGTACCGAGGGCGCGCAAGGTACACGCTTTGCCCTCGTAAAGCAATGTTTTTTACCAAAAAACAGCAGGATATATATGTCGCAAAGCTGCCCGGCCACAAACCGCAAGTTAGTTTATAATCCCGTTTCACCGACCCTTTAATAACAACTCCAGGGGCACGAGTCATGACCGTCAAAAGTGGTGTTTTGAGCCAGTTTCCCCAGTCCTTCTGGGCTGCCAACACGATGGAGATCTTCGAGCGGATGGGCTGGTACGGTTTCTACGCCGTTTCCACCCTGTACCTGACCGGCTCGGTCGAGGACGGCGGCCTGGGCTTTTCTTCCACCGACCGTGGTGTGATCCAGGGTATCGCCACCTTCTTCCTGTACCTGTTTCCGGCGGTGTTCGGTGCGCTGGCCGACCGTTACGGATACAAGAACATGTTCCTGGCCTCGGCCGTGGTCATGGTGCCGGCCTACCTGCTGCTGGCGCTACCGACCGGCTTCTGGCCGTTCCTCGGCGTGTATTTCCTGGTGGCAGTCGGCCACGGCATGTTCAAGCCGGTGGTGATCTCCACGGTCGCCAAGTCGACCAACGAGGAAAACGGATCTGTCGGTTTCGGGATTTTCTACATGATGGTCAACGTCGGCGGTTTTATCGGCCCGATCGTGGCCGGCATCGTGCGTGGCTGGGACTGGAACCTGGTGTTCTACATGTCAGCAGGCTGGATAACGGTGATGACCATTGTCTGTCTGCTTATTTACCGTGAACCGCCGAGGGATACGGAAGCCGAAAGCCACCGCTCCCTGCGCGAGGTGTTCGCCGGCATGGTCGAAGTGGTCGGCAACCTGAGATTTTTCCTGCTGGTCTCCGGCATGCTGGTGGTGCTGGTGATGGGCTCCAAGTGGTGGAGTTTCTCACTGGTGGGCATGGTCGCAGCCGGCTGGCTGGTCCTGAACCTGGTGCTGGACGTCATTTTCCGAATGCTGAAAACACCCGCGACTCCTCAGCGCTGGTATGCACAGCCGATGGCCATCGGGGAAGGGCGCTACCTGCTGTTCCTGGTGCTGATGGCGGGTTTCTGGATATCCTTCAACCAGATCTTCATGACCTTGCCGGAGTACATCCGCGATTACGTCGATACTTCCGATATCATCGCTTCGTTCACACCACTGGCCGGCTGGTTTACCGGTATCGCCGGCAGCCTGGGTTTCGATACCAGCAATTGGTCACGCGCGGTGCTGGAGCACGGGCAGGTCAAGCCCGAGCACCTGATCAACCTGAACGCATTTGGCATCATCTGTTTCCAGGTGCTGATCTCCTTCCTGATGCGCAGGACGTCGCCGCTGACCAGTATCATCGCCGGCGTCTCTGTCACCATCGCCAGTTTCGGCCTGTACCTGGTCGGCATGAGTGGCTGGATCGTGGTGTCAGCGATCCTGGTTTTCTCCGTGGGAGAGATGATGGCCAGCCCGCGTTCCAAGGAATATGCCGGGCGCATCGCACCGCCTGAGAAGGTCGGTATGTACATGGGTTATTTTTACTGGTGCGTGGCGCTGGGCCACCTGTTTGGCGGTCTTTTGTCCGGCCAGGCCTACCAGCATTTCGGACCCAGCGGCGTCGACCGGCCGGGTGTCATGTGGCTTTTGTTTGCAGCATTGGCGGGCATCACGGCGGTGTCGCTGGTAATCTATAACCGCTGGGCAGTGGTGAAAGGGCCGGGGGGATAAAGGCCCGGGACCAGATGGTCAGCGACTATTACTTTCACCACGCTGGCCTGGATGACATCGCGCAATGGTAAAGTTGAAATGGATTTTTGCTTCCAGACGACTCGTCGCGGAATAACTCAGGGTCGATAGCGAGCAGTTCGGATACCGCATCGGCGAATAGCCGGCTTGCTTTCAAAAACGGCGATGATATTCTAGCCCGAACATTTCACCAGCAAACCGCAAAAACTCCAGGAAAAAATGGACATCAACGACCAGAAAATCATGTTTGTTTTCCCGGGCCAGGGCTCCCAGTACCCGGGCATGGGCAGTGACATCTACGATGAATACGAGACCGCCCGCAAGACCTACCGGCAAGCCAGCGAGGTGTTGGGCTACGATATTGCGGAATTGTCTTTTAAGGATCCGCAGGACCAGCTCAACCTGACCCGCTTCACGCAACCGGCACTGTTGACGCATTCCATCGCCATGTTCGAGGTGTTCAGGGACCTGACCGGCGACCGCTTGCAGGCGTCACTTGCTGCCGGGCACAGCCTCGGTGAGTATTCCGCCCTCGTGGCCGCGGGTGCCCTGAGCTTTGCGGACGCCCTGAGGCTGGTGCAGAAACGTGGAGAGTTGATGGGTACCTACGGGGAGGGTGAGATGACCGCTTTCCCGATGGACCTGGAAACCGTCCGGCCCATCGCCGAGCAACATCATTGCGCCATCGCCGGTTGCAACCTGCCGCAGCAAACGGTGGTTGGCGGCAAACCGGAAGACCTCGAACTGATGGAGCAGCAGGTCCAGGAACAGTTCCCGCGTAAGCGCCCGGTGCGTCTGAAAACCGAGGGTGCGTTCCACACCTATTACATGGTCAAGGCGGCGCAGGAATACCGCAACGTATTGGAGATGGCCAGCTTCGAGCTGTCGGATATCAAGGTACTGTCTAATTTTACGGGTGCTTTCCACTCACCCGATCCGGAAGCCATCCGCGCACGCCTGTTTTTCCAGTTGTTTCACCCGGTCATGTGGTATGAAAACCTGCAGACGGCATTTGCCGATGGCGCCAGCCTGGTCTTCGAGTTCGGTGGCGGCATCGGACCGGCGGCAGAGCCGGCAGATAAGCGGCCAAACCTCGAGGGCATGATCAAAAAGGCCCTGCGTTCCTGCGCTCATGAGGCCACTTACCGTGCTGCCATCAACAGCCAGACCTTGCTGGATACGGTCGAATTCGTACGGGGAAACGCTGATTAGATATCTTCGGTCCTGTTTGCGCCGATTACGGCCCGGGACTGCAAAAAAAACGTTGCGGGGCTGCATTCTGCTAACATAGCCGGAACTTTAACGGGTGGGTCGATAGCCGTTTCAACAGCTTCGGGGATACCACCTGCCACGAGTTTGGTTCGTATAGGGAGCCGGGGGTAGCGATGACGGAGTTTCCGAAAAAGACACTTGATGACTGGCGTGTGCTCGCGACGAAGGAGTGCAAAGGCCGTTCCCCGGACGATCTCGTTTGGCAGACCCCCGAAGGCATCGCGGTCAAGCCGCTATACACTGCGCAGGACCTCGATGGCATCGGGCACCTCGATTCCCTGCCGGGCGTGGCGCCTTACGTGCGTGGTCCACGGGCCACGATGTACGCCGGCCGGCCCTGGACGGTTCGCCAGTACGCGGGCTTTTCGACCGCGGAAGAATCCAATGCGTTTTACCGCAAGAACCTGGAAGCCGGGCAGACGGGCCTGTCTGTGGCTTTTGATCTCGCCACGCACCGTGGTTACGACTCCGATCACCCGCGCGTAGTCGGGGATGTCGGTAAAGCCGGGG
>JAPHTE010000184.1 GCA_026196445.1 Lysobacterales bacterium | reverse complement strand
CTGGCCCGGTGCTGAACGTGGCATGAAGCTCCACTTCAAACCACAGGGGAAACCCGCACCGCCGCGTCCGCGCAGGGCGGAATGTTTGACGTTTTCGATAATATCGGCCGGGTCGGTCTTCTCGGCCAGGATTTTCTTCCAGGCCTGGTAACCGTCTATCCCCAGGTAGGTCTCGAGTGACCAGGGTGTTTCCGCGGCTAGCGTTGTAAATACGACGTTGTGTTCAGACATCAGTCCAGCCCATCCAGAATTTCGTCGATCTTGTCGGTGTCGAGGTTCTCGTGGTAGTGACCGTCGACCACCATCATCGGCGCGCCACAGCAGGCCGCGAGACATTCTTCTTCGACCACCAGCGTGATACGGTCGTCAGCCGTGGTTTCACCCAGCTTGATGCCAAGCTTGTCTTCCACGTGTGCGACCATCTCTTCCGCGCCGTTCAGCCAGCAGGAGATATTGGTGCAGATGTTGACCTTGTGCCGGCCGGTCGGCTTCTGATCGATCATCGAGTAGAAGCTGGCGACCTCGTAGGCCCATACCGGTGGCAATTCCAGGTAATCGGCAACCGCCTCGATCATGTCCCGGTTGACCCAGCCACCATTCTGGTGCTGCGCGGCCAGCAGGGCCTGGATCAATGCGGAGCGCTTGTTCTCGGCCGGAAACTTCGAAATCCAGTGGTCAATGGTTGACCGGGTATCCTCATTGAGAAGATCCTGTTTCCCGGCAATGACATCAGCTTTATGACTCATTAGCGATCCACCTCACCAAATACGATATCCAGGGTGCCCATCATGGCCACCACATCGGCCAGCATATGACCCTTCACCAACTCATCCATGGCTGAAAGGTGCACGAAGCCAGGTGCTCTGAAGTGGACGCGATATGGCTTGTTGGCACCATCTGAAACCATGTAGCAACCGAACTCACCCTTGGGTGCTTCGACCGCCTGGTAGGTTTCACCCATCGGTACGCTGTAACCTTCGGTGAACAGTTTGAAATGATGGATCAGCGCTTCCATGTCTTCCTTCATTTCCTCGCGCGTTGGCGGGATCACCTTGAAGTTCTTCAACATGACCGATCCGGGGTTGGCACGCAGCCACTCGACACACTGCAGGATGATGCGCGCTGACTGGCGCAATTCCTCGATCCTGACCAGGTACCGGTCGTAACAATCGCCGTTGATACCTACCGGTATGTCAAAATCCATCTCGTGGTACATCGCATATGGCTGTTTCTTGCGCAGGTCCCACTCAACGCCGGAGCCACGCAGCATCGGGCCACTGCACCCCAGTTGCAACGCCCGCTCCGGCGACAGCACACCGATACCGACAGTGCGTTGTTTCCAGATACGGTTGTCGGTCAGAAGCGTTTCGTATTCATCAACCTTGGACGGGAAATCCCTGGCGAAGGCCTCGATGAAGTCCAGCAGCGTGCCTTCGCGCCATTCGTTCTTGCGCTTCAGGTCCTTGCCCTTGCTCCAGCGCGTTTCCTTGTACAACGGCACTTCGTCCGGCAGGTCTCGGTAGACGCCGCCCGGACGATAATAGTTGGCGTGCATGCGCGCACCGGACACCGCCTCGTACATATCAATGGTCATCTCACGTTCGCGGAAGGCATACAGGAAGACCGTCATCGCGCCCAGGTCGATACCGGAGGAACCGATCCACAGCATGTGGTTGCCGATACGCGTGATCTCGTCGAACATGGTGCGGATGTACTGGGCCCGGATCGGCGCCTCGATGCCCAGCAGTTTCTCGACCGCGCGCACATAGGCGTGCTCGCTGCACATCATCGAGACGTAATCCATCCGGTCCACGTAGGGCACGGTCTGGTTGAAGGGTTTGCTCTCAGCGAGTTTTTCGGTACCGCGGTGCAACAGGCCGATATGCGGGTCGGCACGCACGACCTGCTCGCCGTCGAGTTCCAGCACCAACCTCAAAACCCCATGGGCCGCGGGATGTTGCGGCCCGAAATTCATCGTGTAATTGCGAATTTCAGACATTTTATTCAGCCCCGGGTGACAACGAATCGGCCGCTTCGTTCGCGGCCTGGTCGATGTCGTCTGCTGTGTAACGTGAATCGTCACGGATAACGCGTGGCACCAGTACCCGTGGTTCAATCTCTACCGGCTCGTAGACCACGCGGCCTTTCTCCTCGTCGTAACGCACGGCGACGTTGCCGATCAGCGGGAAGTCCTTGCGGAACGGGTGCCCGGTAAATCCGTAGTCGGTCAGGATGCGCCTGAGATCGGGGTGGCCCTCGAAAACGATACCAAACATGTCGAAGGTCTCGCGTTCGTACCAGTTGGCGGAATTCCAGATTTCAACCAGTGATGGAACCACCGGCATACCCTCGTCGGCGGCAAATGTAGACATGCGCAGACGCATGTTTTTGCTGATCGACATCAGGTGCACGACCACCCTGAAGCGTTGCTCGATTTCGCTGGCCTCCGGCCGTTCCTGCCAGTTAAAGCGGCCCGGGCCAAGGCCCTCGACACCACGGCTGAAACCGGAACTGGTTGCATCGTGGGTTTCCCACTCTTCCTGTCCGAAGCCAAGGTAGTCCACGCCGCACAGGTCGGTCAGCTGGCTGAAGGCAAAACGCGGGTCGTCACGCAAGGTCTGCGCCACATCCTGCCAATCATCGACCCCCACTTTGATCGTGGTGATCCCGGTGCCGCCTTCTTCAATCGTTATCCGCTCGCCGAAACAGGCGGCCAACTGGTCGGACAGGCTGTTGCTTACTTCAATCATCACATCACCTGGCAATCGTCTCGGTACGGCGGATCTTGTTCTGTAGCTGCAAAATGCCGTAAATCAGGGCCTCTGCCGTTGGCGGGCAACCCGGGACATACACGTCCACCGGCACGATACGATCACAGCCGCGCACAACCGAGTATGAATAGTGGTAATAGCCACCGCCATTGGCGCAGGAACCCATCGAAATGACCCAGCGCGGTTCGGCCATCTGGTCGTAAACCTTGCGCATGGCCGGCGCCATCTTGTTGGTCAGCGTGCCGGCCACGATCATGACGTCGGACTGGCGCGGGCTGGGCCGGAAGATGACACCAAAGCGGTCGAGGTCATAGCGCGATGCACCCGCCTGCATCATCTCTACTGCGCAGCAGGCCAGGCCGAAGGACACGGGCCACATGGACCCGGTACGCGCCCAGTTGATCAGCGCATCCAGCGATGTCGTGACCACCCCGCGTGACAACAGCGGGTTGCTGCCGGGGTCGGGTCTCAAAATGTCATCGACTTCACCAAGCTCGGCACCCCTGTGGGGGTACATGAAATCCATCATTCCCATTCCAGGGCTCCTCTCTTCCAAATCACGACGTAGCCGATGACCAGTTCAATAACGAACACGAACATCGCGGCGATACCAAACATTCCCAGCACGTCCAGGGCCAGCGCCCAGGGCAGGAAAAATGTTATTTCGAGATCGAAGATTATGAACAGGATCGCCACCAGGTAGTAACGAACATCGAACTTGGTGCGGGAATCTTCAAAGGCTTCGAAACCGCACTCGTAGGGAGATAGTTTTTCGCTGTCAGGCCGGGTCGGACCAAGCAGTCCGCCCAAAAATACCAGTACGATACCGATGGTCGTTGACAAGGCGAGAAATATCAGAATTGGCAGGTATTGTGCAAGCATGCTCCAGTCTCAATTCAATACAAGGACGGCATCTGCCGTCCAAAAATGGTGCCCAAGGCCGGACTCGAACCGGCACGACTTCCGTCACTACCCCCTCAAGATAGCGTGTCTACCAATTCCACCACTTGGGCTACTCAGAGGGACTGTTAACAGGCCCTCACTACCTCAGGATCCGCCGCCGGGATTATCTTCCGGTGCAGTTTCCTCTGCCGGGACAGTCGAAGATTCATCAATCACGGGCAAATCACCCGCGCTGTCTTCTGTCGCCGGTTGCACGGTCACGGCATCGATCGAGGGTACATCCGATGCATCGTTGGCCGGCATTGCAACCGGTGGCTCCACAACTGCCTGGTCTGCCACCTCTTCGGTCGGCGCGCCACTGGCGACCACGCCGAGGTCAGTCTCCGGCGTAATGCTGGCACGCGAAGCGATCACCGCCATACTCAGGCTGATCAGGCAAAAAAGGGCAGCCAGCACCCAGGTTGTGCGCGACAAAAAATTTCCTGCACCACGGGCCCCGAAAACAGTGCCCGAAGCGCCACTTCCGAATGCGGCGCCGGCCGTGGCGCCAGCGCCCTTCTGTATCAGGATAAATGCAATCATCG
>JAPHTE010000327.1 GCA_026196445.1 Lysobacterales bacterium | reverse complement strand
TTGATCCCGTCGCCAACCATCAGCACGGTTTTGCCCTCTTTTTGCAGGCTTTCCAGGAACTCCATCTTCATTTTTGGACTCTGTTCCGCGTACCAGGCATCGATACCGGTGCGCCGGGCCACGGACTCGACTGCGGACGGATGGTCGCCTGACAAGATGGTCAAATCCAACCCCCTGCTACGAAGCGCCTCGATTGTCTCCGCCGCCGCTTTACGTAATCCATCATCCAGGTCGAAATACGCAATCCAACCTGCTTCATCCGACAGCCACACACGCCCGAGACCGCCGGCGATACGGGTTTTACCCACATGACTGAAAGCTGCGTTACCGAGCCTGTAAGTGGTATCCGCCACCCTGCCCTGCACACCGTTCTCGAAATTCTGAACATCAACGGCTGTTGTGCGGCTAACGGAAGCACTGGAAAACGCCCGTGCTACGGGATGCGACGAGTCCATCTCCAGCGCTGCGGCAATGTGGCGCGCACCTGGAGGGTCGTATTCACTTCGGACCGGGTTAATAACCGTATCCACAACCGTCGGAGACCCGGTGGTCAGCGTACCTGTTTTGTCAAACACGACGGTGTCTACACCACCAATGATCTCGAGCGCCACACCGCGGGTCAACAGCACACCCTGTTCCAACAGGGCCCTGCTCGATGACGCAATCGCAGCCGGTGTCGCCAGCGACAGTGCACAGGGGCACGAAATGACCAGCACGGCCAGCGTTGCCGGGAACAACATGGCCGGGTCATGTACCACCCACCAGGCAGCTGTCAGACCAGCGATTGTCAACACGACAGACACAAACCAGCCGGCATATCGCTCTGACAAACGCGCATACCGGCTACGTATTGTCTGTGATTTCAATAGCATACGGCCCATTACTGAAACAGTCGAGTTATCCGGATCCTGCGTTACTTCGAGCTCGACCGTTTGTGACTGGTTGATACTGCCTGCAATGACCCGACTCCCGGGTTGCTTGAACACCGGCCTCGATTCGCCGGTCAACAATGCCTCATTGGCCTCCGTCTGGCCTTTCACGATACGCCCGTCGGCCGGGAAGGTCTGCCCTGCCCTGACCCGTACCCGGTCTGTTTTACGGAGGTCGGCCGCGGGTATGCGTTCGGTCTCGTCTCCGTTAATCCGTTCGGCCCACTCGGGCAACAAACGCGCCAGCGCCAGCCCGGTCTGCAGGTTGCGATGCCTGATCACCAGTTCGGCGTAGCGCCCCAACGACAGGAAAAAGATAAACATGACGACCGAGTCGAAATAGACATGGCCGCTGCCGGCCAGGAAGTTGATGCAACTCATGATGAAGGCGATGGAGATCGCGAGTGCCACCGGCACATCCATGCCGACCCTGCGGTTCCTGAGGCTGCGCCACGCGCTGGAATAGAAAATGCTGCCCGAATAAACCAGCACCGGGGTCGTGACGATCAGGCTGATCCACTGCAGGAAACGCTCGGAGCCTTCCGAAATCCCCATCGCGTCACCGGCGTACAAACCCACGGCATACATCATCACCTGCATCATGCCCAGACCGGCGACACCAAGCCGCTTCATGGCGTTGCGCCGCTCCTCCTGGCGGCCCATGGCCTCGGCACCGGCCAGTGGCAGGTGCGGCCGGTAACCAACGCCGGACAGTATTGAAGCGATCCTGCTGAGCGTCGTTTCCGTTGGGCGCCAGGTGATGCGCACAAAACCGGTCGCGACATCCACCTGCACCTGGTCGATACCCTTGCGCGCCTCCAACTGGCTGCGGATCAGCCAGGCGCAGGCGGCGCAGCGTATGCCCTCCACCTGTAATAACAGTTCATAACGGCCATCCTTGAGCGCGTTGCCCCACAATGATTCACGCTCGTCGAAGCGCTGCCAGTCCTCGCCGATTTCGGCATCTTCTTCAGTGGGCTTGAGAGCCGGCTCGGTGCGGAACTGGTAGTAACGCGACTGGCCGGACTGGGTAATCAGTTTCGCCACCGCCTGACAGCCGCTGCAACATACCGCTTGTTTTTCGCCCTCGACTTCCACGCTCAGCGTGCACGCGGATGGCACAGGTTCCCCGCAATGGAAGCAGAACAGGGTTTTGTCCGTCATGGGCTTCAGTCGTTTTTCGGACCTGGCTCGGCAGGTGGCGGCGCAGCCTTGAGGCCGCTGTTCAGACGTGAATACTCATCGTCATCGATAACCAGGTAGTCGGGGTTGCTCATCGCTATCCATAAGGTCAACAGCCCTGCAACAACGGCTGAAGCCGGCAGGGCGATGATGAACCATGGCCAGAACTGCCGGTACCAGGGCCGGTTGTCGCCAATTGAGTGCTGATTTGACATCGGTTTACTCACAGGGTCTCACAGACCGCATATTGCACCAGTGTGACATGCGGGCTCATTTAAATGGCATCAGGAACCGCGCACTGACCGTTCGCTCGATGACAGGTTCTTCCATGGTGGAAAAACGCACGTCGATCTTCATGGACCCCGTACCCGCGCTGACCGGCGCCTGCATCCGCAGGATGAAGTTACCGACCTCTTCCGGCTCAAGGACAGGTTCAGGCGATACGAACAACGCCATGTCGTCGTTATCCACTACCTCGATACGATAACGGTGTTGCTTCAGATCCATGTTGATCAGTTTCAGCGTATAGACGTTCTCGATCAGCCCGCCAGGCAGTTCGCGGTAAAGGGCGTTACGGTCACGCAGCAGGTCTGCGCGCAGCAAAACGCGCTCACTCACCGACCAGGCGACACCGGCAATCAGGGCCAGCAACAGGAAGAAATAGACATAAATGCGCGGCCGTAATACGTGGCCTTCTTTGCCTGCCAGGCGGTTTTCGGTGGTGTAACGGATCAGGCCACGTTTGTAGTCCATCTTGTCCATGACCTGGTCGCAAACATCGATGCAGGCGGCACAGGCGATACATTCGATCTGCAGGCCTTCGCGGATATCGATGCCCGTGGGACAGACTTGCACACACAGCGTGCAGGAAATGCAGTCACCCAGACCCTTTTCTGCCGGATCGTCGCTTTTGCGCCGTCCGCCGCGCGGTTCGCCGCGCGCCTCGTCGTAGGCAATGACCAGCGTATCCTTGTCAAACATAGCGCTTTGGAAACGGGCGTAGGGGCACATGTACTTGCACACCTGTTCGCGCAGGATGCCGGCGTTGCCGTAGGTGGCAAAACTGTAGAACAGGAACCAGAACGTCTCCCACGGACCGAGCTGAAAACTGACCAGGGATTGTCCCAGTTCCCGGATCGGAGTGAAAAACCCGACAAAGGTAAAGCCGGTCCACAACGCGAAACCGATCCATAAAAACTGCTTGGCGCTCTTGCGCAGGATCTTGTTGGCGTTCCAGGGCGAGGCGTCCAGCTTGATACGCTTGGCGCGGTCACCCTCCACCCAGCGCTCCATCCACAGGAACACCTCGGTCCAGACTGTTTGTGGACAAGCGTAACCGCACCAAAGCCGTCCGGCCACAGCAGTGAAAAAGAACAGCGACAACGCAGCGATAACCAGCATCAGGGTCAGGAAAATGAAATCCTGCGGCCAGAAAGTGATGCTGAAAATGTAGAATTTCCGTGCCGGTAAATCGAACAACACCGACTGGTGCCCGCCCCAGTTGACCCACGGGAGGACGTAATAAAGACCCAGCAAAACGAATACGGCAAGGTTTCTCAGCCGGGCGAATTTTCCTTTAACGTCACGCGGATAAACTTTCGGGTCTTTACGATACAGGGAGTCGCCCGTATCCGTGTTTTGGCTCATTGCCAGTCCTCGCCCTCGAGGTCGGGGTTGTCCGCCGCCGGATCCCTGATCTCTGGTTTTGAACGCGCCCCACTGCCCCTGACATGCCCGCGCCTGGGGCCGGTGCGAATCATGAACATGGTCAGCGCTGATGCCAGCAGGCAAACCAGGAATATGAATAGAAATACCAACCCGTACGCGAGGCGCACTCCGATATCCAGGCGGTCGATCCAGACACCGAGCACATCCAGGGGATCGACCAGCCCGAACATGACAAAAGCACCCGTTGCTGCCGACAGGAACGAGATCCACAAAACGACGGCCCAATCGCGCTGCCGCCTGCTCCACCGCCGGTTTACCGGGTGCTCCATTGTCATGTCTCGCGTCCGCTCACCGCTCAGACAGGCTCAGCACATAGGCTGCTATCAG
>JAPHTE010000129.1 GCA_026196445.1 Lysobacterales bacterium | reverse complement strand
TTTCAAGTTCTCTACTCAGTTTCGCCACGTGATTCATGAAGTACAGGTGCTCTTTGCGATGTGCCTCATAGTTCGGAAAGTCCTTTTCCTTCATGATTTCCTCTTCCGTGGAAAAATGCTCAGCAGCGTAACCGAGCAGGAAACAAAAGGATTCCTTGAGCTTATTACTCTTGTTCTCAGTCGCAAGTTGCTCAGTGGCTTCCTTCAGATATACATTCAGCAAGTCAATGTACCTGCGGTGTTGTTGATCCAGGATGTCCATTCCAGTTTCCAGCTCACTGGACCAACTGACGACCCCACCCTTAGGTTCTACGATTTCCGGGCCGAACACCCGGGATCCCCTCCCATCCGACGGCATGATATGTAACCCCCTTGAAGATGCGTGACTGTAAAAGTATAGATGAATCCCGATAGCCCATCCAGAAACAAGGGGCACGCCAAACCGGCTCGGGCTGTGGCCATGCTAAACGGCTGTTAGAATGTCGCGGATTCCCGTTCAGTGTTGACAGGCCTGACCTTATGAAAGCTGTAATGTATCGTTCATTCTCGACGACACCGGTTATCGAACAGGTCGAAGATCCGGTCCCGGAAGCCGATGGCGTGGTTATTGAAGTCAGGGCCAGCGGCATCTGTCTCAGTGACTGGCACGGCTGGCACGGCAACGACCCCGACATCAGCCTGCCCCATGTTCCCGGTCATGAGCTGGCCGGAGTCGTTGCAGGGGTCGGGAAAGCGGTCACCAAATGGCGCATCGGCGACCGCGTCACGGTACCCTTCGTCGGCGGTTGCGGTAAATGCCCGCAGTGCACGTCGGGCAACCACCAGGTTTGCGACGACCAGTTCCAGCCGGGTTTCACCCATTGGGGTTCTTTCGCAGAGTACGTCTCCATCCATCATGCCGACACCAACCTGGTCCGTCTTCCGGACGACATGGATTTTACAACGGCCGCCAGTCTCGGTTGCCGGTTTGCGACTGCATTCCGGGCCGTGGCCGACCAGGGACAGGTAACGGCAGACCAGTGGGTCGCGGTACACGGATGTGGCGGCGTCGGATTGTCGGCTGTCATGATCGCCAACGCACTGGGCGCAAAGGTCGTTGCCATCGACATTTCAGCACAAGCACTGGCGTTGGCCCGTCAACTCGGCGCGGTTGCCACCATTGATGCCCGGACCGAAACCCAGGTTGCCCAGGCCGTGCGTGAAATCACCGCTGGCGGCGCACACGTGTCCCTCGACGCGCTGGGACACGCCGTTACCAGCTTCAACTCAGTCGATAGCCTCAGGAAAAGGGGGCGCCATATCCAGGTCGGTGTGATGGTCGGTGAAAACCGCCACGCCAGCGTGCCGATGGGCAAGGTAATGTCCAACGAACTGGAAATCTACGGCAGCCACGGTATGCAGGCCTATCGATACGACGCGATGCTGGCCATGATCGAGAGCGGCAAGCTGTCACCGGAGAAACTGATCAGCCGGACCGTCAGCCTCGAGGAATCCATTCCCGTGCTGACCTCCATGGGCGAGTTCCGGCACAGCGGCGTGACCATCATTACCGAGTTCTGAACCGGGTATCGGCATCGATCCTGACTTGCAGGTCCATGCGACACGCGAGGACATCATCAAGGATTACGACCGGGTTTTGGCCCGTGGAGTGGAAGGGCTCGATCAATAGCAAGTTCCTAGGGCCGCTGACGAGTCGGAGTGGCCTTGCTAGCCGCAGGTGAAACTGGTCCCGAGTGCGGCGGCCGCTTGCGGATCGATGTCCCACTTCCGGCACAGCGCAGCGACGGCCTCCTCGTAGCGTGCACCGGTATTCGCGTCCGCACCGGGCGGAATAGCCTTCTCGTATTCCCTTTCCAGCGCCGCCTGTGTCTCCGGGGTAAGTATCTGATCCGCCATGTTGAACAGAACCCCGTTTTCCTTGCTGATGTGACCGGTCAGCAGGTCAGCGTAAGCCAGCGTGTTGTGAATGACCGCACTCAGGGCTGCATCGTCGCCGGAAATGGCGTCATCCAGTTGTGAAGCGATCCGCTTGGCATAGTTTCTGCCGGTACCATGCTCATGCAGCATGACCGCAATAGGCCCGCTTTCACTGGACATACCCTCGGCGACCAGGGCTGGAAACAGGTGCACTTCCTCCTTGGCATGGTGCCAGGCGTCGGCATAACCGCGAATAAAATCGATACCCGTGCGGAAGGTTTCCGCATCCAGGCGGCCGGCCTTTCCAGCCTCCGCGCAGGCTGCACGCAGGCATGCGATCATGGACAGGATGTGGGCGTGTTCGCGGCGTAAAACGGTGGTTGCACTCATGTAGGTGTTTCCTTGCGTGAACGAGAACAGGAGTATATCCCAGGTTTTTGCCGGAACTGAAGTTGAAGGACCATGTATCGACAACTTCGCCCAGGCACTCCGCCTGGCTGGCCCACCAGTCATATTCAATGCGCAGGTGGGTTCTGTGGATAGACCTTCATGTAATCCTCTATGGAGTTCGGACTGCCGTAAAGGAAAATCTCATCGTCCTCCTGGATCAAAAAGTCATTTCCGAAACCGACCAGGACCTCGCCACCACGCGCGACTGCTACAATTCTGCAGCCAAAGCGCTCCAGCAAATCTGCTTGCCGCGGGTGCTGGCCACCAAGCCCGTGAACGTGCAATCGAGTAACACGCAACTCAGGTTCGACCTCGACGTATTCTTCACCCAGCAGACGGCTGGCCAGCAATTCGCCCGCGACGTTGTCGACCGACAACGCGAAGTCAACACCCAGGCGGTGCAGGCGGTCAACACTGTGGGCCTGGTTGACCCGTGCAATCAGGGGTACATCTGGCAGGTAATCGCGCACCACGGTGGCAAGAAACAGGGTCTGCGTGTCGTCGCCGATAGACAGGATAATGGCGCCGGGCTTCCTGGCTGCCATCAATTCAAGCACCTCTGAATCGAGCACGTTACCGACGATGTCCACCCCTTCTACATCCTTGTCGCTGACGACCAGCACCTTCTCGTTGGCTTCCCGCAGCATCCCGGCCACCATTCTGCCCACGCGGCCGTAACCGCAGATCAGGAACGGACCGCTTCGACTCAGGGGCCGGGCCAGTTCGCCGAGTTCGGCAAGGGCCTCGTGGCTGCCTATCGAGACCATCACGCAGCCGGCAGTGATTCTTGTACTGGCTGGCGGCAAGTCAATGAATTGCCCACCTGACCACATGCCGATAATATTGACGCCGTCTTGCCACAACCGGGCCTGCTTGAGCGTTTGGCCCGCCAACGGACTATCTTGCTGCACCCTCAACTTGTACACACCAACCTGGTCACCCAGTTCCTGCACGCCGCGTACCCTCGCAGTTATCCAGCGACTTGCACGCGCTGCCAGGGCCTCTGACAGCAGACGCCTGGGTGTGTATACCGCCGTTGCGCCGACGTGCTGCATCGGCAT
>JAPHTE010000012.1 GCA_026196445.1 Lysobacterales bacterium | reverse complement strand
TCTTTACGCACCTGCAGACGGTAGCCGCTGGCCACCTTTCGGAGCTCGACAGCGCGGCCCTCGCAATCCTGCTTCAACTGTTCCAATGCACGGCTGATCTCGCCGTTGGGTGGCCGCTCTTCGTCACTGAAAAGGGCCGCCAGCTGGTCCAGGGACAGCGCCTGCCCGGCAGCCTGCAGCGCCGCTTCCAGGATCAGCTTGAGCTGTTCACCCTGGATCATCGTATCTGTGGTGTCTGTTGCGCTCATAACTTACTCTGGAGCCTTGATGTATATTTTGCCAAAAGGTTCATTTTGCACCAGGTCGATGAGTTGCTCACGCGTCAATTCCATCAGGGCGATGAAACTGACTACCACACCCTGGCGGCCTTCTTCCGGGTCGAACAGGTCCTGGAACTCGACGAAGGGCTTGTCACCCAGCGTACTCATGATTCTTGACATACGTTCGCGCACCGATAACGGTTCACCCGAAACATGGTGACGGGAAAACATCTCGGCGCGGGCCATGACGTCTTTCAGGGCCGACAGTAGCTCCCCCAATTCCACCCGGGGCGGCACCTTGACCACGGACTTGTTCTCGACAAAAGTCTCCACCACGGCGAAGTCCCGCCCGAGCCTGGGTAATTCATCGAGGTCCTCGGCGGCCTGCTTGAAGCGTTCGTATTCCTGCAGGCGCCTGACCAGTTCGGCACGCGGATCCAGTTCGTCATCGTCATCGCTGGACGGTCGCGGCAACAACATGCGGGATTTGATCTCGGCCAGGATTGCGGCCATGACCAGGTATTCGGCGGCCAATTCAAACTGCATATCCTGCAGCATCTCGATATATTCCATGTACTGCCTGGTGATTTCAGTGATGGGTATGTCGAGGATATCGAGGTTCTGGCGGCGGATCAGGTACAACAACAGGTCCAGCGGACCTTCGAACGCCTCCAGTATGACTTCGAGCGCATCCGGCGGGATATACAGGTCGTGCGGCACTTCCGTGACCGGCTGGCCCTGGACCAGGGCGAAGGGCATTTCATTCTGATCGCCTTCCCGCCGGTTAAAAAGTGCGCTCTGCTGTTTTTCCGCTTCCATATCAGAGGAAGTCTATCACGCCGCTTCCATGTCAGAGGAAGTCTATCACGCCGCGTCCATGGCGCAGGATCTCCGGTTGTCCGCTGGTCAGGTCGATCAACGTGGTCGGTTCCAGCGGGCAGTAACCGGCATCCACGAACAGGTCGATCTGTCCGTAAATCTCGTCGTAAAGGTCCTCTGAGTCCATGATCCTGCCGTCCGGGTCGGGCATGATCAGCGAAGAACTCAACAGCGGTTCGTCGAGCACTTCCAGCAAGCCCTGTACCACGGGGTGATCGGGAATGCGTACACCGATGGTACGGCGCTGGTCGAGATTGGCGTTGCGCGTGACGCTCTTGGTCGATTCCAGCACGAAGGTATAGGGCCCCGGCGTTAGCTGGCGGATCAGGCGGTGGTCCGAATTGTGTACCTTGGCGAGTTTGCCGACATCCGACAGGCTGCGGCAGCAATAGGTAAAGTGATGGTGCCGGTCGAGTCCGCGCAAACGGATCACACGGTCGCGGGCACGCCGGTTTTCTGCACGCCAGCCCAGTGCGTAGCCGGAATCGGTCGGGTAGGCGATCAGGCCGCCGCGGATCAGTACCCCCACGATATGATGCAGTTGCCGCGGTTTGGCGCCGTAGGGGTTGATTTCGATCCGTTCACTCATGACGGCGTATTTTACCCGTGTATTCGGACTGCACTCAATGTATTTGCGGATCCTGCGCCGCCCGGGGTCACAAAAGCACTAGCCCGCGGATTGCACCAGCATTTCGGAAGCTGCAATCTGCGGACCAGGTCAGGTACACTTTGAAAAAGCAGCCGGGAATGAATTTTGATGAACATGGAACGAATTGAGCGTATCCGCAGCTTGCTCGAGGCCGCGTTTGAGCCCGAGTCGGTGGTCGTGGAGGATGACAGCCACTTGCACGTTGGCCACGAGGGCGCCAAGGGTGGCTTGGGGCATTTCAGCGTTTCAATCGTCAGTGAGAAATTCAACGGGATGAACATGGTGGCCCGGCACCGCGCGGTCTACGCGGCACTGGGCAACATGATGCAGACCGACATCCACGCGCTGGCCATCGACGCGGTGGCCAGCGATGAGTTGTAAATTGCACTTCCCGTCGAGCCGTAAATTGAACCCCCCATTGAATCGTGAATTGTCCCTCCCGTCATCCCGGAATTTGCGCAGCAAATATCCGGGATCCACCTTTTGCAGGTGCTTGTTGAAGCGGGCGACCGTGTCTGCGCCCGGGTTTTCAACCGAAGGCCTTTATGGCAATTCCACCTTGGCGGGCGCTGTCCAGCCATCCGCCCGGTGTTCGGCAACCACCGTGGTGCCGATACCGCCGCGCACGTTAAACACGGCGCTCAGGCGCATGAAGCGCGGTGCGGTGGCTGTGACCAGGTCATCGAGTATTTTATTGGTAACCGCTTCGTGAAACGCGCCTTCGTTTCTGAAACTCCACACGTACAGCTTGAGAGATTTGAGTTCTACACACTGCTGGTCTGGAATATACTCAAGCAACAGTGTCGCAAAGTCGGGTTGACCGGTCTTCGGGCACAGGCAGGTGAACTCCGGAATATTGATTCGAATGGTATAATCACGTTCTGGCTGGGGGTTGGGGAACAGTTCCAGTTCCCGACTGGGCTGGGTCGCCATACACTACTCCGGAAAATAACACTAGGATGGGCACTTTACTCATCTCTGACAACAGATTCAATCTATGCGACTGACTGCAATTAAGCTGGCTGGCTTTAAATCCTTTGTTGATGCGACGACGTTCACCGCGCCAACCAACCTGACCGGCATCGTCGGGCCAAACGGCTGTGGTAAGTCCAATATCATCGACGCGGT
>JAPHTE010000485.1 GCA_026196445.1 Lysobacterales bacterium | reverse complement strand
CAACACCGGCAGGCCATAACTGGGCGCCTCGGCTACCGTGACATTACGCGGGATCAGCGTGTGGTAAACCTTGTCGCCAAAATGTTCCATCAATTGCTCCGATACCGCGCCGGACAGGTTGTTACGGCTGTCGTACATCGTGCGCAGAATTCCCTCGATTTCCAGCCCCCGGTTGATGCTGTTACGAACCTGTTCGATGGTTTCCAGCAAAGACGCCAGCCCCTCCAGGGCATAGTATTCGCATTGCATCGGTATCAATACGCTGTTGGCCGCCGTCAGGGCATTGAGGGTCAACATGTTCAACGACGGCGGACAATCGATGATGATCCAGGCATAACGGTGGGCAATTTTCTCAAGTGCTTCCTTCAAACGAAATTCGCGCCCATCGACCTGCAATAGTGAGATTTCCGCCGCGGTCAGATCGGCGTTCGATGGCAATATGTCCAGCGCGAGCTTATCGATGTGCACCGTGGCATCAGGAATTTCGCATTCTGCCTGCAACACTTCCAGCGCCGAGATTTCCAGCTTGCGTGTCTCGATCCCGCAACCAACCGAAGCATTGCCTTGCGGGTCCAGGTCGACCAACAGGGTGTTGTAATTCATGTCCGCTAAAGCGGCGGCCAGGTTGACGCAGGTGGTGGTTTTACCAACCCCGCCTTTCTGGTTTGCAATTGCGATGATTCTTGCCATGAATTCCTTTGTTCTTCTTTGTTGCCCGGTGAATTTAAAAAGCCTCGACTGACATGATGACGAGGTGCCGTTCCGCGTGCAAATACGGTACTGCCAGGGCTTCCACCGACTCTACATTGACCCAGCCGGGCAGCTCTTCAAGTTCCTGCGTCGGATACGCGGCCTTCATGGCCAGCAAACGGGTGTTATCATCCGCGTGCTGCCGCGCTGCACCGGCAAACCCCTTTAACGAAGCAAAAGCTCTCGACGTGATACTGCTAAAAACGCCGGTGGATGCCTCTTCCGCACGCCGGTGCAGGGGGTGGACATTGGCCAGGCCCAACTCGCGCGCCACGTGACGTATGAAACGGATTTTCTTACCGGCGCCGTCCATCAGGCTGACCTGAATACCGGGCCTGACGATGGCCAGCGGTAAACCGGGCAGACCGGCGCCGGTACCGATATCCAGCAATGAATCACCCTGCAACCATGCTGCGATAGACAGTGAATCCAGGATATGCCGTGCCAAAAGGAACGGTCGCTCACCTGGCGCCACCAGGTTGTAAGTACCCGACCATTCCTGCAATAGCTCCATGTATGCCAGCAACTTGTCAACGCCGTCATCCAACACCTCCAGCCCCAGACGGGCCAGGCCCGATGCAAGCTTGGGGCGGTCCTTACTCATCTATTCGCAGTGTTTGTGAGGCGCACCGGCATCCGGCCGGCAATTTTTTACAACGTACCCGTGGATTTCATCTTGGAAACAATTTTCTTGGCCACGGAATGGGCCGTGTCGTTGTATTCCAGGTCCTTGGAACGCGTGATCATGCTCCACTTGGCGCGGTCTTCTACGAGGTCAAAATAGGTGGTTTCAACATAGATGTACCGTTCCTGGTCGTAGTACCCGGAACCCTCGCGAATCGTGTAAACATCCGTGTAAACTGGGGTGAACCAGCCGTAACCGCCGCGATAAAAACCGGAATCGACCTGCACCGCGTAATAATCAGCGCGTTCCAGCTTCTCACCTTTGCCGGCGTTGGTCAGGAACATTACGACCAGTGCATCCACACTGGCGGCCCTGAGCGCCGGCTCCGCCGTGGCCCTGGTCAGGCGGCCGGACAAACCGGGTATATCGCTCGATACCAATGCATTACCACCTGCCTTGCGCAAAACCTCGACAATTTCCTGTTCTGCTGTCAGGCGTTGCAACGCCTCGGGCAACATCGCGACAACCGCGACGCGCTCCCGGTTGTCTGTGCTGTTGCCGCCAGCATCCCATTCAGAGATAACCTTGGTCGATTTATTACACGCACTCAACAGCAATACAACGACCATCGCCGTAAGTAATCGCAGGGTTGTTCGGATCATTCTGTATGTCCTCATGAAGTTCTGGTTTACCCGGTAGCGCGTATTCTAACCGCTTTTCTGCCCCACGCCGATGGTCAAATCGAGTTCTTCGGCCCTGTGACAGGCGACCCAGTCATCGTTTTCCATGCGCCGTAACGGCGGCACCTCGAGCTGGCAGCGCTTGACTGCATAAGGGCAGCGGCTGTGAAACACGCAACCGGATGGTGGATCAAGGGGTGAGGGCATATCACCTGTCAAACCGGTATCGCCGCGTTCACGCGCCAGCCTGGGGTCGGGTATGGGGACAGCCTTGATCATGGCATTGGTGTAAGGGTGTAAAGGCTTCCGGTACAGGTTGCCACGCACGGAAATTTCCATCGTGCGGCCAAGGTACATAACCATCACACGGTCAGAGATATGCCGAACCACTGACATGTCGTGGGCAATGAAAACCAGTGAAAGCCTGAGTTTTTTCTGTAGGTCTTTGAGCAAGTTGATGATCTGGGCCTGAATCGAAACATCCAGCGCACTGACGGGTTCGTCACAAATCACCAGTTTCGGGTTCAGCACCAGCGCGCGGGCGATACCGATCCTCTGGCACTGGCCACCGGAAAACTCGTGCGGATAGCGATTGACCTGGTTGGGTAACAGGCCGACCATCTTCATCACACCGCGCACCCGTTCATCAACCTGCACGCGGGCGATCTTGGGAAAAAATGTCCATAGCGGCTCGGCGATAATGTCACGCACCGTCATGCGCGGGTTCAGGGCGGCCAATGGATCCTGGAACACGATCTGCATGTCCTGACGTTTTTTCCGCAAGGCCTCT
>JAPHTE010000197.1 GCA_026196445.1 Lysobacterales bacterium | reverse complement strand
TCGGGCGGCAAGATCGTCGCCTTCCTGGAGGCGGTGGACTACGTCAAGAAACACGGTTATTTGGAGAAGTACTACAACGCCGTCAGCGACTATGACCACGTCAAGGGCAACAAGCTCGACAACCGTGACCCCGGTGAATTCCTGCGGGTCAAGGAAGAAGCCGAATACTGGGGCTACAAGATCCAGGAAACCTATTTCCTGTCCAGGTTGCTGGACCAGGGTGTATTGAACGAGTTACTGCGCGAGGGTCAGTCGGTGGTCCAGGACCGCAGCATCTACGAGGACCAGGTTTTCACCAAGAACTCGCACAACCACGAATACATCACGGATGAAGACTACCGCAAGTATCTCGACGTGTTCGAATTGATGATGAGCGACAAGCGCAAGCCGGACCTGGTCGTTTACCTGGAAAGTGACGTCGAGGCGCTGAAAGCCAGGATAGTTGGCCGTGACCGCTGGGAAGAAACCGAGCTGGCCAGGCCTGACAACAACTATCTTGCCAATCTCAACGAGTTATATCGGCCGTGGATTATGAAGTGCGGCCTGCCCTACCTGATCATCGACACCGAGGCGGTTGATTTCCGGACCCGGGAAGGACTCGAAGAAGTCGTTGAAGGTATCATCGGCGCCGTTCCTGCAACCAGAGGGCTGTTCGAATGAAAAAAATCATCGGAATCATGGGGAATATTTCGGCGGGCAAGACAACGCTGTGCAGGCTGTTGGAAAAGCAGTGGGGCTACGACTTTTACCCGGAAGAAGTCGACGAACTGGTGCTCAATTACTACTACGGTGACCGCCGGAAGCACGCCTATAACACGCAGGTATTCTTCCTCTCCAGCCGCTTCAGGAACTGGTGGCACATGACCATCTCCCCGCATTCGGCCGTCACCGACCGGATCAAGGAAGAGGACATCCATATCTTCACCGAGAAGAACTACCGCGACGGTTTTTTGAGCAAGTCCGAGAAGATGATACTGAAACACCAGTTCGACGCGATGAAACATCGCATCCCGGAGCCCGACCTGGTGATCTACCCACACACCGAGGTGGATGAGTTGAAGGCACGAATCGAAAAACGGCTGCTGGCCGAGGGCCGGGTGCGCGAAAGCGAACGCGGCCTGCTGGCCGTAGACGACACCTACCTTGAGGACCTGAACGGCTTGTACGAAGAGTTCTACCCACAATACAAAGGCAACAAGCTGCGGATCGAGAGCAGGGACTGGAAGCTGGTCAATGACGACGGTTCGATCCGTTACGAGAGCGAGTCGGCAAGAAGGCTGCTCGAGATCATCGAGGACGCCCTCGAGCGTCCCAGGCAGAACTGACCACGATGGCCGCATCTACCCAGGTGACCAATGCAAATCCTCGAAACCGATCACCTGACCTTACGCCAGCTTGAGGCTGGCGATGCCGCTTTCATATTGCATCTTGTCAATGAACCATCGTGGTTGCAATACATCGGAGACAAGGGTGTAACAACCCTGGAGGACGCAGCGAACTATATCCGGACCGGGCCTGTCGACATGTACCGTCGCCTGGGTTTCGGGTTGTGGTTGGTGGAGCTGAAACCCGAAATGGAACCGATTGGAATGTGTGGCCTGCTCAGGCGCGATACGCTGGATGATGTGGACATCGGTTTTGCGCTGTTGCCGGAGTATTGGAACAGGGGCTACGCCTTCGAGGCCGCCGCCGCCACCCTGGAGTATGCAAAGACCCGGCTCGCACTCGGCCGCGTACTCGCTATCACCAGACCGGACAACGCAGCGTCCTGTGCCTTGCTCGAGAAACTGGGTTTTGCGCTCGAAAGACTGGTCCGGCTCAGCCCGGATGACGATGAGTTAAGACTTTATTCGCTGAACCTTCAATGATGTGCTGGTACTCCTTCAATGTGATCCGGCCGGCCCACGGTCACTTATCTGTCGCCGGTATCGGTATCGTCAGTGAACTGGCGTGACCCTCCAGGTAACCGCTCCAGATACTACTTATCCCGATCTCGACGGAACCGGGTTTTGACCAGTCGTACCCGTTATCCTCGAACCAGGCCGCCGGTAAAACAACCGTCACCTTGTACACATCGCCCTGTTCTCCCAGCGGTGCGATCATGTGGGGGACCGAACGGTTGGGGTTGTCCATCGAATCATAGGATTTGGTGTCGTAACCCAACTTCCTTTGGCGGTCGATGACAAAAGCCGCAAGCTGCTTGCCGCCATTGTTGACTACGATATCGAGGCCGTTCAATACAAAATACCTGATCCTGGCAAGCTCGCCATCCGCGGTCTTTCCCCCGGATGCAATATACAGATGGAACCCTCCGCTTTTATCCTTGCCGGGCGTAACCACACCCGATTCCTTGACGAAAAAGGTGTAAGCCGGAACCTGGCCGGCACTGATGTCATGCTCGAGCGGGTTCGCGTATTCAAACGGCGGGAACAGTAACAGCGGGTTCAACGCGTAGTTGCGAATGTTGATGCCCTTGTCCGGGTCAGCGAACATGTTCAGCGAAAAATCGAGGTGGGCGCGGGGGATTTCGACGCTCTTCTCGTCCGGAGGGAACCCCACCACAGCCAACTGTTCTCCTGCCTCGAATACATACTCGCCAACCAGGTCGGTGTAAGTTGCGTCGGGTCTGCCGGTAAACTCCCTCGCTACCCCGTCCAGGTAAGCAATGCTGCGCGAGTCGAGGTGCCGGTAGCATGTGAAGTAGTGATCGTAGGCTTTCCCGTCGTTATCGTAGTAGGGGTTTTCCAGGCTGTGCTTGAGGATCAGCTTGTAGCCGGATGCAATCAACCGCAACGAGACCAGTTCTCCCTTCTGGATGGCGTAGACCTTCTTCAGGTAGCTTTGCGGGGCCCGGACCTGCCAGGTTTCGCCTTGTTCATCGGTCACGTTGCCGATTTCCGTCGGGAAGTAACCCACGTCCATGGCCGGGTGAAAATCAAAGCGGTGCGTGTAACGGCGTTCGCCATAGCCGAAATAGTTCACCCGCAACCCTTGCTCGATTGATTGTATGCCACCATCGAAAGACTCCAGCGGGAATACCGACGGGTGTTCCTTCACCTGCGTCTGCAGCGCCCGGACAATACTTGCGAGGGAGTCGGCATTGATCTTTTGGGCAACGGCGTTATTGCAGGCGATGATGCCGGTAAAAACCAGCACCAGGTAAGTCGCCAGTCGTTTTACATTCAGTGCGTGCATATCGAGTACCTCGTCATTGCCGGGGTTCCGCGGCTTGCTGACCGTTGCCCGTCCAGCGATCGACCAGCGCGGCCGTTGAAATCTGGCTCAACACATTGATCGCCGAGCGCATCATGTCCGGAATCCGGTCGATACCGAGCATCAAGGCGAGCCCGGCCACGGGCACGCCCACCGCATCCAGCGCAGGGGCCATTGTGACCACGCCCGATGACGGCACCGGCGCCACGGTCAGTGAAACCAGGAAAGTGGCCAACATTGCGGCGCCGATCACGGCCAAAGGTATCGTCACGCCATAGAGATGGGCCAGGAAAACAACCGCGGCACCCTGGAACAGCGCGCTGCCAGGACGGTGCATCGAAGCGCCGAGTGGCACCAGCAAATCGGCGATGGTCTTCGATACCCCGAGTTCCTTTTTCGTTTCTTCGAGTGAAACCGGTATTGCTGCCGCCGTGCTGGTGGTCGAAACTGCAACAGATACCGCGCCGAAGGTGCCTTTCAGGTAACGGATGGGACCGATGCCGGCCACGAAATACACCAGCGGCAGGGTCACGAACGACAGGAAAATCACCAGGCCCACAAAAACGCAGATAATGAAAATGCCAAGGGAAATCACCAGGCTCCAGCCCAGCTTGGCGGTGACCGG
The DNA here is from genome assembly GCA_026196445.1 of Lysobacterales bacterium. Taxonomy (GTDB): domain Bacteria; phylum Pseudomonadota; class Gammaproteobacteria; order Xanthomonadales; family SZUA-36; genus SZUA-36. The sequence continues at coordinate 15,480 of JAPHTE010000197.1, read as the reverse complement.
CGCGGTCAAGCCAAAGACACCGATCGGCGCCAGGTACAGGATCCACCAGACGAGCTTGATCAGTGCTTCGCTGGTGGCGTCGGCGATATTGACCAGGCGGTCGCGGCGTTCAGCAGCCAGCGTCCCGGTCGCAGCGGCCAGCAGCGCGGTGAAAACGATCAGCGGTAATATGGTTCCATTACTGGCGGCGGCAAAGGGGTTGGCCGGCACCAGCGAAATCAGGAAATCGACAAAGCCCTGCAACTCCGGAACCGTCGTGGCAGTGGCTGTCGGCATGGTGATCTCGCCCACGTACTGCAGCCCGAACATCATCGTCGCCATGCCAATGGCAATGGCGGGTAACAGCGTCAGCCAGTAGTACGCGAGCGCTTGTCCGCCGATCCGGCCAAGTTTACGAGGGTCACCGAGGCGCGCGATGCTGGAAAAAATAACCGTTACGATCAGTGGTATTACCACCATCTTGATCGCGTTCATGAAGATTGCACCGAATGGCGCAGAGCCATTCGCGATCGCGAGCAATACGTCGTTACCCGTGGCCGAAGCGGCCAGGCCGACGACAAGGCCCAGGACAAGACCTAAAGCGATGGCAAAATGCAGCATTTCAATGGCTCCTTGTTTTGCATGGGTCGTTCAAGCGATGAGATCGCTGCCGAGGTAGGTTTTTGCAAACTCCACAGCTTGTTCTTTTTGAACCGCGTCACCGGTGACCCTCATCGTAAGTTTCCTGGTTTGCTTTGTGCCGCCCTTTTTAAGCAAGCCAGCGCAATATGCGCCCGGATCCAGAAACAGAACATCCGGAAACAGGGCCTCCAACTCGATCCTGGCCATCGGGAAACAGGTGCACGCCAATACCGCGACGTCCGTGTTTGCCAGGGCCTCACCGAGACCGTCGGTCAACACCGAACCTCCATTGTTTCCCGCATACCTGAGGCGTGCAATATTCCGCTCCAGCGTGGTCGCCGGAATGGTGCTGACCTCTGTGACTGGTAGCGCAGAGCCGAGAATATCGGCATAAAGCGGCTGCCGGGAAGTGTATTGAGTACCGATGACCAACACCTTGCTGTCCGCCAGGCGTTCAGCTTCGAGTTTTACCATGGCCTTGAAACCATCAACCATGGATACCACCTGCCGCAAGCCGGTATGCACTTGTTCAGACCGCCCTAACTGGTGAAACCTGATCGACAGCGTGTTGCAAGCAATGACCAGCGTATCCGAGAGTTCTGCGGCGGTGGCCAGCCAATTGCCGGCAACCTCAGCGATAGCGGCGTCATCTTTCACGCCCAAAGGATTTATCGCGTAATCCGCCATGAACACAGCCTCATTCGCAGAGCCTGATTCCCACATGGACTTGAGTACGGACAGGCCGCAAATGCAGGTGTCCGCAATAAAGATCGGTTTCGAATCAGCCATGAACCTATTGCGTCCTTACAACTCCCTTTTGAGTATCCGGCCCGGAAACGCGGTAGTCCTGGCGCCGCCGTCTATTACGAGGCTACCGCCAACGAAGACATAGGAAAAACCGCTCGCATACTGGTGCGGGTGTGCCCAGTCGTCGTTATCCTGCACCGTGCCGGCATCAAATACGTTGATGTCGGCAACCATGCCCGGCGCCAACAGGCCACGGGTTGTCAGATTGATACGGCTCGCCGGCAGGGCAGTCATCTTGTGGATGGCCTCCTCGAGACTCAAAACGCCTTCCTCCCTAACGTACCGTGCCAGCACCCTCGGGTAGGTGCCGTAATTGCGAATATGCGGCACATTTTTACCGAACGGCACGGCCGAGCTGTCCGAGGCAATGCTGGTGAACGGCGCCTGCATGATGCGCTTTACGTCTTCCTCGACCATCATGTGGTAAATCGCGGAAGCATCGGCGTCGTACAGAATCTTCATTGCCACCTCCGCGCCGTTCTCGATGCTGGGCTCAAAGCCGTTCATGATGGTCACCTCGGCCATGGTCTTGCCCGAGTACTCCGGGTGTTCATCGAAGGACGCAATCGTGATACGTGACAGGTCCCCCGCCGCGCGGGCGCCATTCAGTTTCCTGACGGTATCGGCCTTGATCCGGGCGCGTGTTTCCGGATCGTCCAGCCGCGCCTGGAAGTCCTCCCGGCTGCCCGCTCTCGCCCAGGCTGGAAAAATGTTGGCGAGGCCGGTGCTGCCCGCGGTATACGGATATTCGTCAACGGCAACGTCCAGGCCAGCAGCCCTCGCATCCGCGATCATACCCAGGATGATGTCACTGTCACCCCACATGGTGTTATCGGCCACTTTCAGGTGAGAAATCTGTACCGGTATGTCTGCTTCCCGGCCGATGGTCATTGCTTCTTCGAGGGCTTCGATGATCAGCTCGAATTCGTTCCTGATATGCGAGGCATAGATGCCGCCCTCCTGCGCAGCGACGCGTGCCAGGGCAATCACCTCATCGGTCTTGGAATAGGTCCCCGGAAGGTAGATCAGGCCGGTCGATAGGCCGAAAGCGCCCTGCTCCATAGCCGTTTTGACCAGCGCCTCCATCTGTGCCTGTTCACCGGCCGTGGGCGCCCTGTTGTCATTGTCCATGACCTCAGCCCGCACCGCGTTGTGGCCAACCAGCAAGCCCAGGTTCAGCGCGATACCGGTTTCCTCGACAGCGCTGAAGTAGTCATCAAGATGTACCGGCGAACCACCGCAATTACCGGCCAGAATGGTGGTGACGCCCTGGTGCAGATAGTTCTCTGCATCCGGGTTGTCCATGATGTTGCGGTCCGCGTGGGTGTGGAGATCGATGAAACCCGGAGAGACTGTCAAGCCCCTGGCGTCGATGACCCGCCTGGCCGTGGCGCCGTCTACTTCACCGATTTTAACGATCCGGTCGCCGTTAATGGCAATATCGGCAACGTAGGCAGGTGAGCCCGACCCGTCGACAATGGTTCCATCCAGGATCACCGTGTCGTAGGCCGATGGAACGGTGGCGCAGGCAGACAGCAAACCCGCCAGGGCCAGCTCTGCAAAACAATTCAGCATCCCGGTTCTCACAAATCATCCTCTTCAAACTTCATGGCTGGTTGAGTCCCACAACGTCTCGCGCAGCGCAGCCACGATCCTGGGCCGCGAGCAGTCATTCGGATACACGATCACGATACTGCGGGTGTAACGTTTGTCCCTGATAATATCGACCTCGAGCCCGGGTTTGGCAAGGTCCAGTCCCGACCAGTGGGGCACCAGGGTTACTCCCATTCGCTGGTGAACCAGCTTTTCTATCGCTTCCAGCCCATCAAGCTCGCACAACGGCTCGGTATCGATTTTCCGGTCTTTTAAAAACTGCAGGGCCTTTTGCCCCCCCCAGGATTCAGAACTGTAGCAAATATAGGGGTTTTGCTGCAGTTTCTCACGCGGGGTTGTTCCACGGGCCTGGTTCGAAATCAACAACAGGGGTTCCTTGCGTAACACCTCGGCGGTGAGCTGCCTGGGAAGTTCAGATGGCGGCAGCACGATGATGGCCGCATCCAGCTTGCCCGCGCCCAAATCCGTCAGCAGCGAGTTGGAAGTACCCGGTATGATTTTCAGCACCAGTTTGGGTGCAATCTTTTTCAGGTGGCGAATCGCCCCCGGTAACAGGCCGGTATGTGCGGTGGATATCGCACCGAGCTTGAATTCCCCGGCCAGGCCCTCCGGCACAATTGCCGCGGCCATGGAGTGGAACTGTTTTAGTAAATCGCGTGCCTGTGGCAGCAACCGGTAACAGGCGTCGGTCGGAGTCGCCTTGTGGGCTTTGCGGTTTAACAGCGACACTTTGAAATGGTCCTCCAACGCGCGGATACGTTGCCCGACCGCCGCCGGTGTCAGGTTCTGTGCCCGTGCGGCTGCGGCGATCGACCCCAATTCAACGACCTTTAAAAGACTTTCAAAGTAGCGGATATCCATGCGTCCTTCAGGCTTCCAGGACGCGATCCAGGGCCTCGGCCAGGTTTCTGACAGTACGCTGGATATCCCCCAGCTTGTCGAGGCCGAACAAGCCCAGGCGGAACGACATGAAATCATCCGGCTCATCACATTTCAATGGCACACCGGCGGCAATTTGCAGCCCTTGCGCGAGGAATTTACTGCCGTTCTGTATGCCTGGGTCATCCGTGTAGTAGACCACCACACCCGGTGCCTGGTAGCCTTCGGCGGCGACACTGTTGAAGCCCTTGCCTGCGAGCAATTCGCGGACCTTTCTACCCAGCTCCCATTGTTTCTCACGCATGGGTTCCAGGCCGTTGGAAACGGTTTCCAACATGTTGTCCCTGAAGCCCTTTAACGCATCGGTTGGCAGGGTGGCGTGGTAGGCGTGTCCACCGTTCTCATAGGCGCGCATGATATCCAACCACTTCTGCAAGTCGCAGGCAAAGCTGTCGCTGCTGGTCTCGCCGATACGCTCCAGCGCGGTCTCACCCAGCATCACGAGTGCACCGCAGGGCGAGGAACTCCAGCCTTTTTGCGGCGCCGTGACCAAAACGTCGACGCCACAGTCCTTCATATCCACCCATACACAGCCCGAGGCCACGCAATCGAGCACGAACAGGCCGTCGTACTCATGCACGGCCTCGGTAACGGCCCGGATATATTCATCCGGCAGCAACATGCCCGAAGACGTGTCCACGTGAGGTGCAAATACGACGTCCGGTTTTTCGCTTCGGATGTTAGCGATTACTTCGTCAACAGGAGGCGGCATGAATGCTTGCTGCGGCCCCGAAGCCAGTTGCCGGGCCTTGATCACGGTGACCTGGTCGGTAAGACCACCCATTTCGATAATCTGTGACCAGCGGAAACTGAAGAACCCGTTACGGATCACCAGGCATTTTTTGCCGCTGGCGAACTGGCGGGCGATGGACTCCATGCCGTAGGTGCCGCCACCCGGCACTACCACGGTAGCGGCGGCATTGTACACATCCTTGAGCGTGGAAGAGATATCCCTCATCACCTGCTGGAATGCTTGTGACATGTGGTTCAGGGACCGGTCGGTGAACACCACCGAGTATTCGAGCAGACCGTCGGGGTCTACGTCGGGTAACAAACCTGTCATTTCAAATCCTCCTTGGCGCCGGACTGAACGCCAGTCACAATTATATCCTCAAGTTCGCCCAGGAAACGCAGGATTTCACCAGGCGTGTTGTAGTGGCACATACTGACTCGGACACAGCTTGGCTGGCCCAGCGGTTCAAGGATGTTGCCGGAAAAGTAGTCTGCCTTGCGCACGTGCGTGCGTATGCCGCGGTCATTGAGTTCGGCGACCACTTCGAGGCTGTCGATACCGTTGACGATGATCGACACCAGGCCTTCGCGGGCAGGGTTATCGTAACCACCAATCAAGTAGACTTCGGGCATGTCGCGCAAACCACGCTGCTCACCGTGACCATTGATCGCGATGTTGACCAAACCGTGTTCGTGCTCGCCAATCGCTCCGCCGGCCGCCAACAGCCGGCTGCGCCGGTCTTCGCTTTGCGTGAAATGCGAACCGAGCCAGTCCAGGTACTCGATGACCTTGCTGGTGCAGGCAAAAGCGGAGGTGTCCCGGGTGCCCAACTCCCAGAAATCCTCGGCGGTATTGTCCAGGCGGTCATGTGGCAGCGTTGCCAGGCGTGGGGAAACCCAGGCAAAACCATAGTTGTGCCGTGAAAACACCTTGTACGCCGAGATCGCATAACCATCGATATCGTAGTCGCCAACCGCCAAACCACCGTGGGCCGCGTGCTGGATACCGTCGAGTATGATGATGCAGTCCGGCGACACCTTGCGGATGGTTGCAACCACTGCTTCGACGTCTACCGCCATGCCGGTGACCGGGCTGGTGTGGATAACCGTCGCAACCCGGGTCTCCGCATCGACGATCTTTGCATAGTCACGGGCAGTCACGGTGGCGGTGTCGTTATCGTGGATTGCGGCCCGGTACTCCTTGCCTGCAATCTTTGCCCAGCGCTTGCCCGCACTGGCGGTGGCGGGGTGCTCGAGCGTACTGCCGATCATGTTGCCGCCCGGAGCCGAGCCCAATGCCGCGGCTCGCACCATGCGGAACAGTAACTCGGTGCCCGATTCACCGATAAACATCGGCCCGTCTTCAACACCCAGGAACAGGCGCATATTGGCGCGGGCATCCTCGATGATTCGCACCAGCTCCAATGACGCCGGGTTGACCCGGCCCTGGTTGTCAGGCAGGCCGGCCAGCTGGCTGTTGATTTCTACCACCGATTTCAGCGTCAACGAACCCCCGGCGTTCTCGAGGAAAATTCGCGGGCCCTGGTATGGGCAGCTGTCGACATGCATGAACCGGTTCCGGATTTCACCAAGTAGCTGCAGACTGAACACAAGCGCTCCGTAATTATGATTTATATGTACTTTATTGGGACGTGGTTAAACACGGCACAAGCCCATTTCTGCTGGATGCTAGCACCGCAATTAATAAAATGAAAACGTTTAATTTTTTCTGACTTATAAGCTTTTAGTTTATATACACAGGACGACCGAGTGAGCGGACGGGATTGGCGTTAACAGGTTGACGCATGCAGTTGCCAACGCACCAGAGCAGTTTTAATTATCGGGAATTACTGGCTTGAGGTTAACGGCCGGGATTTCAGTCGTATCAGGATTGTTCAATCTGGCCACGAACGACGCCCTGCGGGGAATCGCGTGTGTAGACAACCAGGTAAAGCCCGCCTTGCAGCAAATCATCCAGGTACGCATTATTGATCAGCACCCTGCCCTTGCGCTCCCTGCCGAGCAGTTCGATCACCGGTCCGTTACGGCCTTCCACACCAATGTGCAACTTGATATCCACGATGTCCCGGTCTTTCACGCCGGGAACGCGAATACTGTAATGAAGCATCTGTGTTGGTCGCTCCAGATGCAACCGCCCCCTTACCCTGGTTGATTGCAGCTCGAACGTGTAGGTCAGTACATCGCTGACCAGTGAAGGTGTCCTTGCCGGCGGCCGGCGGGGCCTGGCTGACTGCTCGTAGGCATAAGCCAGGGCGAGCAGACGGCCCTCCTCAAATGGGTTTGCGAGCAGCTCGATACCGACAGGCATCCCGTCGGGCGTAAATCCCGCCGGTATTGTTATCGCCGGAAGCCCCGAATGTGCGGCCAGTTGGCACAGGCTGCTGTACTGGGGTTCCCCCGTGATCTGCGGTTTGATCCGGATGGTCGGATACACCAGCGCATCCAGCCTGTGCTCGGCCAGGGCTGTCGTCAGCAATCGGGCAATTTCAGGCCGTCTTGCCAGCCTTTCCTGGTATTTTTCTGAACCCTCCTGCAGACCCGTAGAGCTCCGGTACCGCGCTTGCAGTGCTGCGTGGTAACGGCCGCTTGCGAGGATTTCCTCCAGGGTTTGCACATCCGCGCCGGATTGCCTCAGGTAGCGTTCCAGGTCAAAGCCGAATTCCATGTTGATGACGCCGGATGAGCGCAGCAATTCATCGAGACCCGGGATCTCGACTTCAACGATTTCGACACCGCTACCTGCCAGTGCATCCACGGCCTCGCGGATAACCTTTGTGACCTCGCCGAACGGCGTCGATGTTTTGAGGTAAGCCTTGAGCAAACCCAGCCGTGCGCCCTGCAGTGCCTCTTTATCGAGGAATTTCCGGTACGAATCCGGAACATGCCCCTCCGCCGCAGACGATTGCGTATCGGCCGGGTCCGCACCCACGGTGGTATCCAGCACGGTGACCAGGTCAATCACGCTGCGCGCGAGCGGCCCGCCCACGTCCTGCGTATGCGATAGCGGGATGATACCGTCACGGCTGGATAGCCCCTGGGTCACACGCAAGCCAAACAGGTTCGCGTAAGCCGCGGGGACGCGTATGGAACCGCAGGTGTCACTACCCATACCGACGGCGGCATAATTCGCCGTCACCGCAACCGCTGTTCCACCGCTTGACCCGCCCGGATTTCTGCGCGGATCATAGGGGTTGCGTGTCTGCCCGCCCGCTGAACTGATGGTCTCGATGCCCCGTGCAAATTCGTGCATATTGGTCTTGCCGATGAATACGGCACCAGCTTCGCGCAGCTTGCGAACCTGGTAGCCGTCGTCAGGTGGGATAAAGCCGGCCAGGACAACCGCACTCGCCGTGGTTGGCATGTCGAAGGTATCGTAGTTGTCTTTCAACACAACCGGTATGCCATGCAAGGGTCCGCGGGCACCCTTGGCGACGCGCTCCCGGTCCAGTGCCCTGGCGTCTTTGACGGCATCGGGGTTCAGGTAAATCATTGCGTTCAAACGTGGCCCACGCTTGTCGAATGCCTCGATGCGTTGCAGGTAGCCACGCACGAGCTCCTCGGATGTGACATCCCCGCTTTCCATCGCCGCCTGCAGCTCGGGAATCGTCAATTCGAAGGCGTCAAAATCCTTTGCCTGGGCCAACTGGCCGGTATTTGCGAACAGGACCAGCAGCAGGATTATTGCGATCCGAATCATTTTTGAAGAATAGTGTATCTTTACAGCCTGTGCGAGCGAATAGTATCAATACTTCAAGATCATGATCAGGAAAGGCCTGAAACCCGGATTCAAACCAGCCGTTGACCTGCCCGGGGAAGATCATGATTACCGTAGGGTAATGAAGTTCAGGCGCTCCTGGGTAGCGATTACCGTCCTCGCGGCTTTCGACGTTGTGTTCATGATCCCGGCCATCACCACCTTCCAGCAGGCTGCAGCAGAATGGGGCCGGTTTGACAGCCTGTTCGACCTGGTCGGGGCATTGTTCCTGACCGCATGGCTGCTCGGCTGGTCGATGGGCCCGCTGTTGATGACCACCATCCTGTTGTTATTGCTGTTCGGACGCGAAGTGTTGATGGTCAGGGATAAAAGCGTGGTGATCTTTATCGGCCTGCCGTTCATTGGCGTGGAATCAAAGTACACCGTGTCCAGTATGCGCAACCTGCGCTTTGAGCGACCACCCAGGAAATCCGGCAGTTCCTGGCGCGGCACCCACCTGGTTTTCGATTACGGCGCCAATACCGTCGCCGTGGGCTCCGCCCTTACCGGTGATGACATCATCGATATCAGGCACCACATCCAGGACGCCAGCGGCCAGACTATTCGGCGTGGTGAAGCGACCGAGGCTGAACTGGCTGATGACTGGGAAAAGCCAACAGGCCCCGAAAACAGGGATGCTCCACCGGAGTCCTTTGCGCCAACCATTTCTGATAAACCCATCAGTCTGTCTTCACCGTCAACGCTGGCCCTGATTTTCGCCAACCTGGCGCCACTGGCGGGCGCCACGCTGCTGGGTTGGGACCTCGGCCTGGTATTGGTGTTGTATTGGGCCGAAAGCGCGGTCATCGGTTTTTTCAATATCTGCAAGATTGCCGTCATCGGCCGCTGGAAAGCGCTGCTGGCAGCACCGTTTTTTGCCGGGCATTTTGGCGGTTTCATGGCGGTCCACTTCCTGTTCGTGTACGGCTTATTCATTCAGGGACCCAGGGATATGAGTGGCGGAGATCTGTCGGAAGTCATGCAGATGTTCACCAGCCTGTGGCCGGCATTGGCGTTGCTGTTTTTCAGCCACGCGCTGTCGTTTTACAGCAACTTTATTGGCCGCAAGGAGTACCTGACTCGCACGATCCAGACCCAGATGTCCGAGCCCTACCGGCGCATTATATTCATGCACCTGGTGTTGATCTTCGGCGGCGGCCTGACCATGGTGCTGGGTGAATCGACCCCCGTCTTGATGCTGGTTATCGCGATTAAGATCTGGGTCGATGTAAGCGCGCACCTGAAACAACGTAAACCAGTGGGCCGGGTTCAGCCAGGTCATTGAACCTGGGTTCTCGTTTGCAGACATTCATTACGGCATACGCGTCAGGAAGGCTGACTTGGTCACTTGACCGTCATGTGTGAAGATCCAGAGCGCCAGGCCATCCTCGAGGTTTTCGGCATCATCCTGGAATCCCATACCCCAGTAAGACATTCCGTGGTCATCGTCACAGTCCGTCACGGACAGGTTAATCTGAAAAAGGTTAAATGCCGTGTCCCCGACCAGGATTTCCCCGGACCAGTTACAACCTGTCGCATCTGTACCGGTAATCGTTCCGTCGGCTGTAATAGTCGCTGTCCCCTCATTGAACGAGTGCAGGTCTTCCATTTCGTAGTCACCGGCCAGGTCCGCCGTTGTAAGGCCACGGAAATAGAATTGAGTGATGGGGTGCACATCGAAAAAACCCTGGTCCACCCCGGGAATTGAAGATTCTGCGAAAAGGCGATATTCCTCTTTTATCTGGCCTTCAAACTGAAAACTCTCGCCGTAGAGTTGACGGGTATCATTTGCGTAAACCTGGCCCGACCCACTGAATAGAGGACTATTCACAGTGTACATACCGAAAAATGACTTGTGATCCATGACAAACACGATCACGTCACCGTGAATGTTCAGTAAAACCGTAGCCGGAAAGCCCTCATCCAGGGTTTCTGACCAGAATGTACCCTTGTAGATACCAGGGTAAGGTGTTTCCTGGCATTTGGATTTATGCACGTAGGTGATGCGGGATATCTCGAAACTCCCGGAACCATAAGGAATGGCCTTTTCACTCGGGTCGTCGGATTGATAGCTCACCTGCGCAGAATCGCAGCCAATAAAATCAATGGTCACGGTGCCCCAGCGTTCCTGGGTCCGCTCCAGAGGATCGAAAACACCCCAGCGCATACCGGTGTTGTGATAGGCAACCCCTTCGATTCTGCCATCGACGTGGGGTCCGCGACCGACCAGCCAGGTTGGCGTACCATCCGGATTGTAGACATACCAGTAAAATACGGATTTATTGGGGCCGATCACCTCGATGTTAAAGCCGTGGCCCTCCTGATCCCGGTTGTACCAGGAACCGGTCATGTGCTGGGTGATTTCTATAGCCTGGATGTTGAAACTAACAAGAAAAATTGCGTAGGCAAAAAACGAAAGTAACTTTTTCATGTCTTCACTCCTGTTCGAAGTAAACAGACAAAAATTACTTTTTCCTGGGTTCAGACCCGGTTCGTGTCCTTTCACACCGGACTTCCCGTGACCGCCTGCGAATTCTTCTGAATCCGGCAGGCCTCACTGGAACCGTGCTTTTTTATTCCTCGTTGTTACTGCACTGAGGAAAAAGTGCCGCGTCCCCATGTGACAGGTCACAGAAGGGCCGGGTTTTGGCGGAAGCCTTCGTCCTGAATCCGACCCCCATCGTCATCACGGAAGACTTGTCATGCAGTATATTGAGACCGACACCATTTTTCAATTAAATTCAGCTGCTTAAGTCTTTCCAGAACACTAACCGCGCAGCATGTTGACCGCTGCACGGCGATACTCTTGACAATGATCAATGCAAGATCACTAAAACCGTCGCAAAATGAAGTTTGCGGAAACAATTACAAGCCGGTTCATTCAGACTAAACCCGCTCTGAACGCCAACCAGGGCCACCATGGAAAACGCAATGCCCGGATCAAAAACAAGCAATACAACTCAAGATTTTACCGCTCTCCTGGAGCCCTTCACGATTCTTGAGGACCGGGACCGAAACCTGCAAAAAGAAGCACAGGCTCTGCTGGCTTTCGTGGAGAACTTCCTCGCTTCCGGTCAAAAGGATGAAATCAGCCAATCGGCATGGCACGAGTACCTGGATGTCACCGGCCGGCCCGTATTCCTCGGAGCGCTCGAGACGCACGAAGCCCGCTGCCGTTGGGCTGATTGCATGTTCCGCATTGTCGACGCCTCGCAATACAACCTGCTCGACATGCTGGAACAACGTGTGCATGAGCACCCTGAACGGGCGCTGTTCCGCGAACGGGAAAAGGCGGTTTCGTTATGGAGTTACAAAAATGTCTTCATCTACATCAAGAAGATCGCAGCTGCGTTTTTCAACACCCACAAACAGCCGCGTGTATTGCTATACCTTGAAAACTCACCGCAAGGCGCGTGCGCTGACCTCGCCTGCCTGAGCTATGGAATACTCGATGCCCCGGTTGACAAGCATTTTGACCGGGACACCATCGCGTTCATTGTAAAGAAGCTGGGTATCAACATTGCCGTAACGGATAGCGAGGCGCGATTACACCGCCTGAGGGAAGTCGAAAAGCAGACCGGCCTGGCACTCAGGATTTTTGTCACCGACCCCCAGAACCGGGCCTTGCAACAGGAAGACCTGTACCTTGGTGAAGCCGCAACGCATTTATCAGTGGAAGAGGCGGAAGAAGTCCTGGCAAACCGGCCACGGCGAGACTTGCACGATGTCAGCACCGTCATGTTCACCTCGGGCAGCACGGGTGAGCCCAAGGGTGTCGCTTTCACGAACTTCAACCTGGTCACCAAGCGCTTTGCCCGCGCCGCTGCACTACCGGAAGTGGGCCGTGACGAAACCCTGTTCTGCTACCTGCCACTTTTCCACACTTTCGGGCGTTTCCTCGAGATGATGGGCATGATTTTCTGGCACGGCACATATGTATTTGCCGGCAATACGTCCAGGGAAACTTTTCTCAAACGTCTTATCGAGGTGCAACCGACCGGTTTGATCGGCATCCCGCTGCGCTGGCAGCAGATCATGGACACCTGCTTTGAACAACTCGACCCGGCCTCGACTGCCGATGTTGAACAGGGTGTATTCCGTGCCGTGGTCGGTAACCGTCTGCGTTGGGGCCTCTCCGCCGCAGGCTACCTTCCGGCGAAGACCTTCCGGTTTTTCCACCATAACGGTGTGGCGCTGTGCAGCGGTTTCGGCATGACCGAGGCGACCGGCGGTATCTCGATGACGCCACCGGATGACTATCGTGATGATTCGGTCGGTATCCCCTTGCCGGGCATGGCCATGCGTCTTACCGGCGAGGGCGAACTCGAGATCGGTGGCCCCTACCTGGCGCGTTACCTCAGTCAATTGCGAGGTAACGACCCCGGCCAGTCATCGTTCAACGCACTGACCGAAGAAACCTGGATGAAAACCGGTGACCTTTTCAAGGTCGATAAAGCCGGTCAGTATGAAATCGTCGATCGCCTCAAGGATATCTACAAGAACAACCGGGGCCAGACCATTGCGCCAAGACGCGTGGAAAAGAAATTCAAGGACGTACCGGGCATTAAGAGCGTTTTCCTGGTCGGTGACGGCCGCGACTACAACGTGTTGCTGATCGTACCGGACGAGAACGAATCACTGCTCAGTGCAACCTCGGGTGATCTGGAAAAGGAAAGGTATTTCAAGAACATTGTCACCACCGCCAACCAGGAATTGATGCCACACGAACGGGTGGTCAATATCGCCATGCTGGACCGCGACTTCGATATTGAGCACGGTGAGCTCACCCCCAAGGGTTCATTCCGCCGCAAGCAGGTCTTCGAGAATTTTGCCGGCTTGATCGAAGAACTGTACCTGCGCAATTTCGTGGAGTTCGGTTGCAAGGATGTCACGGTGCGCGTACCCCGCTGGTTCTTCCGTGACCTCGGCATCCTCGAAGCGGACGACATCCTGTGCACCGCCGATGGACTTCAGGACAAAGCGCGTGACCTGTTCCTGCACATCGGAAAAGCCGGCAACAACATGCGGATCGGAGACCTCGAATACGAAATCAATGACAGCGTCATCGACCTGGGGTTGTTTGCGCGCCAGCCACTGCTGTGGGCCGGCAACCCTGCCCTGCTGGTCTTTTGTCCCTGCAAGGAGGGCTGGGACACTCAACTGGGAGAAATATCAGCCCACGTGTTCCTGCCTTTCCGTGATGAGACAGAGGTTGCGCCTGTCAACGACGACGACAGGACCATCAACGACCAGAAACTGCGCACCCTCCACCGCCTGTTCACCGATGCGTTTTTCAGGCCGGAATCGGTCGCCCGCGCCGCTATTGAACAACTCGAAAAAAGCCTGGCAAGCTCGGACGACCGCCTGACATTCCTGGTCAGGCGCCGTCTCGAGGCACTTGCCCGCCACCCGGTCGAGAACGTCCGTTGCCAGGCTTACAGCATCATGCTGATGAGCCGCCCGATGCCTGAAAATAACAAGGTTTACGGAGCGTTCCTGAATTCTGGCCTGACCTTCCTCAATGACGAGTACATCCACAAACTCGGTGGCAAAAACATCGAGCGACGGCGTCTGGAAGCACTCCGCCTACGCATGTTGAATTACCGAAAACGCCTACCCTGGCCGGCCACGCCTGTCGTCATCGACCAGCTCGGGAAACTGCTGACACTGATGGCGGACTTCGTCAAGACCAACCCGGAATACTATTACAGCATCAGGGGGGAATTGGCGAGCTGGATCGTGCACCAGACCGAAGCCAGCCTGTCGAAGAAGGCCGAGGTCCTGCTGAATGATCTCACCGAGTGGTACAAAAAGCACCTGCGGGACAAAACCAACCTGTACCAGGAAAGTGACTGGTCTGAACGTATGGTGTTCGAAGAGAGCATTACCGAATACGAAGTCTGGCGGCTTACCGAGGTATTCTCACGCACCACTTTTTTGCACCAGTCCATCGCGATGGCTTTCGACAATCACCATTTTGACCTGATGGATGTTGCGCCTGGTGGTATGTGGTTTTCACGCCTGCTGTCGCAGCGTGGTCACAACGTGTACCGGGTCAGTATCAATACCCTGGATGGCAATCATTACGAATTGATGGTGACTTTACGGGAAGATTACGCCGCCCAACCCGTGCGCCAGGTACTACACTGGCTGACCGCAATTTCCGATCACCCTCATGGACCCGGCACCCTGCCGAGACTGGGTTGCGCCCGCGCCGACCTGGGCATCCTGTCAGTCGCATTCGTCAACGATCTGACGGTGTGGGAACGGGTACGTGAGTTCAGCAGCTCAAGGACCAATATCTTCGTCAGGCAACGCCAGGGCTTCCTCGAGAAGTTGTTCACGCGTGCCATGTCGGCCTTTTTCGCGGCCTGCCACAATAGCGGTTACCAGATCGTACCCGGGCACCTTTCCCCCGATAATGTCGTTGTTCCGGAGCCGGATTACCGTTTCGGCGCCACCATCCTGTCACTGGGTGGTTGGCAAACCTACGGCGGCCCTTTATCCCTGGTCAGGCCGCTGATCAAGAATTTTTATGAACAGACGGCCATGCATTACCCCTGGTCAAACGATGCGCTGGATCGGAAGTGGATATTCGAAGCTTGCGCGGAGGGCCTGGGAGTCGATGAGGCCGAGTTGTTTCTGCACAAGTTGAAAGAAGAACTGGAGAGGGATAAACGCGACTCCGAAACTGTCCTGCGTGAAAAACTGTCGGATTTCCTGGTCGAACTGGAAAACGAATACTACGCACCTGTACCCCTGCGCAGCGCGATAGATCGTTACCAGGAATGGAAGGCAATTAACCCCGGTGCGACACCTCGAGCCAAGGAAAACCTGATCGACACCTTGTTCAGGCTTTACCGCATCGACCTGTTCGAGGAAATTGCCCGCTACCAACTGTACCGGCACACTTACTTCAGCGATGCATCGGCCGAAGTTCGTGAATCATACGATTACCTGCTGGACGTGCTGAACGAGCACCCGGAGTCAAC
>JAPHTE010000145.1 GCA_026196445.1 Lysobacterales bacterium | reverse complement strand
CACCCCGTTTATGTTCAACCGGAACACGATCGGGTGTCCCCCGTAAAGATCAGGGTTTTCTCCCTCCAGCCGGATACCGATTTGGTACGCACCTTTTGACTGGTATTCGAGCGTGCCCGACAAGGACTGGTAGTGAAAATTCTCCAGCGCCTGCAGGCCGATGTTGCTGGCAGCCATACCCTCCTTCCTGTAGGAAAGAAAACCGGGGCCGGCCGACTGGAACGTGCCGCCCCTGACGTGAGCGCCCGCCTTGTCGCTGCCCAGGGGCAACAGGAAGCCGAGGTCACCAGTCCCCTGGAGCCCTGCGATGTCGAGAAACGCCAGCAGACGGGCGAGGTCAATGTGCGCCAGTCTGATTTCCGTGTCTTCGATCCCATCGGGGGTGAAGCGTAAGCTGGGCGCTTGCAATGTGCCGTCAAAAACGCGTGCCGCCAGGTTTTGCAGGGTCAGTGTTTCCGCGTTGGCGAGATGCAGGTCGGCGGCAAAATCGGAGATTTGTACGCCTCCTGCGAGCGTCACGGTTTCGATTGATATTGGACCACTGACCGACAGGGTGTCGGACAGAGTGATATCAAGATCGAAGCCGGCATCGCTGGTGGTGTTCTTCAATATCGCTGCACCCAGCCCAAACGCGCGGGATTCCAAACTGGCGGTCAGGTTTTCGGCGATCGCCAGCTGTCCATGCAGCTCGATTTCGCCACCCGTCATCTTGACACCGGCTGGCCACGGAAACTGCCCGGCGCGCAGCGTATTTTCCAGCCGGTTCCACTTGATGGTGGTCGGAGGCAACGCGACTTCCCATTGGCCGGTGGCAGCACTTCCAGTGAACGAAAACGGCAGGTCCGATCCGTCCTGGATGATTACTGAAGCCGTGCCCCGGAAGGTGGCGTCTTCATCCAGCTTGAAACTGCCGTCCAATTCAAAACCGGACCACTGTTGCCCTTCGATTTCGGTGGAGAAGCCAGTTGTGCGAGTGGTGAGTTGACCTGCCATGCTATCAAGGTCAAAGTCTCGCCAGGCAATTTCTACACTGTCAGACCTTGTGGAGGGTTGATTGACCGAAGGATGGGAAATCAACGCTTTGCCATTGCTGTTGATACCGCCGCTTTGCGCGGAGACGTCGAAATCTGCTGCAATGCTTTCTGCGTTCACGGCTAGCGGCGGATTTTCTCCATCGCTGGCCAGTTCGATGGCCGGATTCCGCAGATCAAGTGTGCCGGCCTGTTCGTATTCGAGCCCCTGTTCCCCAAGGTGCAAGGGCCCTTTACTCACCAGAGATAAGGACTGTGTGTGTAAGGTCTTACCCGGAAGGGCAATGGTCAGGGGCGAGGACTCCAACCAGTTGATCCCGACCTCGCCCTGAATTTGAACCGGGTCCTGATTGGTGAACCCGGCCAGTTCCAGGTCGAGATTCCTGGCATCCAGGACAATGCTGCGATTGTCAGAGTTCATCTCGATATTGACATCACCCGTCAGTCGCAAACCGGGGTCATCGCCGAGCTGCAAGGTGATGTTCACGTCCTTCCCGACCCGCGCAGTGATCTCCTCGGTGCCTGTTTGCTGAGCAAACTCGAAATCTGGCAACAGGCGTTCGAGCAGGGCACCGCTTTTCCCAATCTCATCCCGGAGGCGCATCTGCCCGGATTCCGGCAATGTAAAAACAACTTCCGACCCTTTCAAGACGGCTGACATTGCCAGGTCCGCCGTTATGTCAGCGTCAGCTAATTCCACCTGCAGCCCTTGTGCAGTAGCGCTCATCTGTTCGAGAACCTGTTGTTGCTTGCCGGCGAAGTTGGCCTGTGCTTGCATTTTCCCACTCAATCCCGGGGGCTTTGCGATGAACCCTGGTGCAAACAATGTCGCCAGTGAATTCTGTTCAGCGTTATCTGCATCAAGACTCATCTCGAGCCGCGTGGACGTTTCAGACCCCAGGGTCTGCTGGTCCAGGGACAGTGTCAGCCACGCTGGCAATGTCGGGTTGGACGGGAATCGAAACTCGGTTGTAAAGGATCCGGTAAACGCATTTACTGTGAGGCGGCCGACGTCATTCGCTGCGCCTTCGGGTCGCAAACCAGCTTCGAATCGCCAAGCACCATCGACAAGCGGTACCAGCGCGAAGGATCGCAATTCGAGCAATACGGGGTCCGGTACCGCCCTGGACAGGCCATGTCGCAGCGACAGGTGCAATTCCTTTACGGACAGCTCGGGCAGTTTACCGCCGGGATCGAGCACCGGTAAAGCCAGGTCATCCAGTGCGAACCGATCCTGATTCTCGCTCGTGGGGGTGTGCGTCGAAACATCCAGCAACACCGAGCCGACGGCCGTTTTCCACGTACTGTATTCGACCAGGATATCGTCAGCGGAAATGGTCAGATTTGCCAGGGGCAATTCCGCGACAACGCTCAGGAATTTG
The DNA here is from genome assembly GCA_026196445.1 of Lysobacterales bacterium. Taxonomy (GTDB): domain Bacteria; phylum Pseudomonadota; class Gammaproteobacteria; order Xanthomonadales; family SZUA-36; genus SZUA-36. The sequence continues at coordinate 5,513 of JAPHTE010000145.1, read as the reverse complement.
CAACGTAAGCTGGTGAGGCCCGGATAACCGCAACCCATGTCCACCACTTTCCAACCCACAGGCAATTGGGCTGCGAACATGCCGGGAATCCACAGTGGTGCTGCTGCATAAATGCCGGCGATCAGCACAGCAAGATTCAGCAGCAGTTTCAATAGTAGCTTCATCGACCTGGTTCCATCTGTACCAAGAAGTCCTTTTCCGGCGGTTGGGCTGAATCATAGCAAGGTTTGAGGGATCTTCAGCACGGGACATGGTGTTTCCACCATTCATCAGACAATAAATGATCACCCCGGTTTCGACCAGCGTATTTTTGTTACCGAGTGCTCGTTGACGTGGAGAATGCTCCCCGGGTAACCGGTACAATACAACCCAACAGCATGCTTGCCCAAGGAACATCCAATGCCAAAAGCCAGTGAAGTAAAAAGAGGCGAAGTCGTCCGCCACAAGGAAAACGTTTATGCGGTGCGCAAGATCGAGATACGCACGCCATCGTCGCGCGGCAGCAATACGCTTTACCGGATGAAGCTGCAGGATGTGCAGACACGGCAGAACATCGACGAGACTTTCAAGGGTGAAGACACACTGGGAGACGTCGATTTCATCCGCCGCCAGGCCAGTTACTCGTATTTCGATGGTGAGTTGTACGTGTTCATGGACGACGAGGATTACAGCCAGTACGCGTTCAACGAAACGGACCTGGAAGGCCAACTGGAATACCTGAGCGAAGGGCTGGGGGGCATTTTTGTCACACTCATCGATGGCGTGGCGGCAGGAATCCAGTTACCGCCTTCGGTAGACCTGGAGATCGTCGAGACCGCACCCATGCTCAAGGGCGGTACCGCCACCAAGCGCAGCAAACCGGCCACGCTCGCCGGTGGCCTGGAAGTCCTGGTGCCTGAATTCATCGAAACCGGCGAGGTCATCAAGGTCAATACCGAGACCGGTGAATACATGTCGCGTGCGTGAGGTTAGAGCAATGATGGCAACCGTATCTATTCCCAGCCGTTTTAATGGTCCACCTTTGTCCGGCAACGGCGGTTACAGCTGCGGCCTGCTGGCGGCATTCATAGACGGCCCGGCCCGCGTCAGGCTGCACGTACCGCCACCGCTGGACCGTGAACTCCGGGTAGTCGAGGCGCAAACCGGGCGCGTGGAGATGTACGACGGCGACACGCTGGTCGGCAGTGGTGTATCTGCGCGGGAAACCATCGCGCCACCTGTCGCGCCGAGTCAGGCCAAGGCCGCCGATGCGGCTAACCGTTATATTGGCCGCCATGGACATCCCCTGGGCACCTGCTTCGTATGTGGTCCGGACCGGCCCGCCCGTGACGGTCTCGAACTCTTCACCGGGCCGGTGGAAGACTGGAGCTTGCTGGCTTGTACATGGCAACCCGCAGACGACCTGCTGGACGACGCCGGCAACGTGCGACCCGAATTTGTTTGGGCAGCGCTGGATTGTCCCGGCTATTTTGCCGCCATCGGCAGTGACCTGCGCCTGGCACTGCTGGGTGAACTCTACGCGGAATTGCACGCCCCGGTGCCAGGGGGCGAACCACTGGTGGTGTTCTCCTGGCCGATCGGTGAAGACGGCCGGAAACTCTATGCGGGAGCAGCTGTAGCAACCCGCGACGGTAACATACTGGCATGCTCTCGCTCGACCTGGATCCTGCCAAAAGACAAGGTTGTTGACTGACCGCAGTTTCGCGTCGTTCCTGCATCAACACCTTTCCAACTCGCCCGCGAGCATGTCCGGGGCAGGCGCTCTTTTCGGCTCCTGCAGTTTCAGGCCGAACAGGAATCGGGTCAGCCGGAACCTGCGGATCACTTCGTAACCAACAGCACAACCACCAACTGTTCCAAACACCACCAGTGTTGCCTCAAGGCTGATGGGAAGCCCAAGGGAAGACAGGTGCCAGGCCAGGATTATCGTGATGGTCTGGTGCAGCACGTACCAGGGCAGGATGGCGGTGTTCATGTAGGTCAGCACCCTGCTTGGGCGGTTCAGGTGAGCTGCTGACCAGGCCAGTACAGTCAGGATCCAACTCCAGCCATTCAGACAATTGATCAACACAACGGCGCTTAGCGGTAAAGACAGCGGCCCGAATTCGCTGAGCATACACAGCAGGTAGGACAGCGAAGATATCGTCAGGCACACCCAGCGCTGTCTTATCAGGGTGTTGACCGCACGCAGGTGTCCGGCCATCACGTAGCCGAATACGAACATCGTGAAAAAGAGCGCGTGGCAATACCAGTCTCCCACAACGGCGAAACTCTGGGGATAAAATGGCCTGAGGTAGATGACGTAAGGGATAATCAGTGCCAGCGGGACTACGTACAGCCAGAACAAACCAGCGTTATTGCGGGACAGAAATGCAGCCAGGCGGTCAAGCAGGGGTTTGGTGATGACGAAAGCCAGCGTGTAGATGAGCAGGTACGGGATGAACCACAGGTGTGTCCAGCTGAGCAGGCCAATTGGCGACTGGTGCGCAGGGAAGAGTTCCGTACCCGGGTCCAGGTAAATTGCGTAAAACTGCAGGTAATTGCTGAACACGGCACCCTCGTATTGCATGATCTGGTGATAGATTTGCGGCGGGATGATGACCAGCATCCCGAATACCAACGGTGGTAACAGGCGGGCCAGGCGTAGCTTCAGTAACCCTGAAGCACTGGTTTTTTTGGCTGCGAACCACAGGGCTGCACCCGATACGAGGAACAACAGCGGCATGCGCCAGGGATTGACCAGGCGCATGAACAGTTGCAGCGTCTCGCTGGTGACATCGCTCTTGATGTGCCAGCCCCAGTCGGCGACGTAAAACATGCCGGTGTGGTACAGAATCAGGATGCCGAATGCCAGTACCCGCAGCCAGTCGAGGTCGTAGCGCCGTCCATTGAATTCGTATTGCTTGGTATTCATGAGCGTCTCCAGGTGTTGTTGGCCACAATTTACGCGCGTGGTGTTGAACCTGGCTACGGCCAAGTGCCCGCCTGACGACTTGCAGGGATGAGTGGTGGTATGTTGTGATAAGCGTCTGGCGTACATGGCCTGATCCGGGATGCAAATAACATGGGCGGGATCAATCACTACCTGAAGTACGAACGAACGTACATCGTGCTGATGTTGTTTGCTTTCCTGTTGATAGAAAACAGCATCAACGCAACTACCATCATCATGGAATGGGTGGAAAACGGTGTGACCACGCCGGCCTGGGTAGCTTTTGCTCTGGAGTACACATCCGGTATTGCCATTGCAATGCTCTTTCCACTGGTCTTATGGTTCGAAAAACGTTTTCCTCTCGATTGGCAAGTATTCAAGCACAATATACTCTGGCACATCCCTGCTTCGCTGGTGTTTTCCCTTTTTCACATCGCGTTGATGGCGGCCATGCGGGCCCCGCTATTCAGAATGAACGGGATAACGTACGGGCTCGATGAATTTTCCTGGGAATTGCTATTCGAATACCGCCAGGATGCCTGGACTTATATTTTCATCCTGCTCATCATCAACATTTACCGTTTCATCCTGAGCCGTCTGAGGGGTGAAGCCAGCCTGGTTGACTCGGGGGAAAACGAAGGCGCGGAGATCGCCGACCGCCTGTTGATCAGGAAGCTGGGCAAGGAATTCATCATCCGGGTGGACGACATCGAGTGGATGGAGGCGTCGGGGAATTACGTCAACCTGTATATCAGGAACCACATCTACCCCTTGCGTTCGACCCTGAGTTCGTTGGTCGCAAAGTTGGAAATGCGCGGGTTCCGGCGGGTTCACCGCTCGTTTGCTGTGAACCTGGACTGCGTGGCGTCAATCACCCCGCTTGACAGCGGCGATGCCAGCATAACCCTGGCCAATGGCCGGGAAATTCCGCTGTCACGCCGTTACCGTGAAGAATTCCGCCAACAGCTGTGAATCGGGAACCGGGGGTGAAAATCCTGCTCAGTCAACAACCGTCACGGCAGGGATCGGTGGTTCCTGCATAATGGTGGCCGAAGGGACGATTCGCACCAGTTAGCCTGATATCGTCTGCACGGCAGGGAATAAGATTCCTACGCCTTTAAGCTGCGTGGCGTGAGCGCTGGCCCTGATTCCTGCCGCGTTTTACCGCTCGGGGTGCTTTGCGTCCGCGGCTGTTGTGCCTGCCTTTGTTTGACTGCGTTTTGCGGCCGTTCTTGATCGGTACGGGTTTGATGCTCTCGTCGGGCTCAAATCCGGACACCACGACCTTTTCTATATCACGCTGTAGCAGGCGCTCGATATCCGCCAGCAATTTCTTCTCATCGGTGCAGACCAGGGAAATGGCTTCACCATCCAGGCCCGCGCGGCCGGTGCGTCCAATGCGGTGGATATAATCTTCCGGGACGTGCGGCAGTTCAAAATTCACCACGTGTGGCAGTTGTTGGATATCGAGCCCACGTGCAGCAATATCGGTTGCAACCAGCACCCTGACCTTGCCTTTCTTGAAGTCGGCCAGTGCACGGGTACGGGCGCCCTGGGTTTTGTTGCCGTGGATGGCAGTAGCAGGTAATCCATCCAGCTCCAGTTGCTGGCTCAACCTGTTCGCCAGGTGCTTGGTGCGTGTGAAAACCAGTACCTGCTGCCAGTTTCCGGAACCGATCAGGTATGACAACAACTCGCGTTTACGGCTGCGGTCAACCGGGTGTACCAGCTGTGACACCTGCTCAGCTGTCGTGTTCTGGCGCGCAACCTGGATTTCCACGGGCGCGTCGAGGAAATCTTTGGCCAGTTTCTTGATCTCGTTTGAGAAGGTCGCAGAGAACAATAAGTTCTGCCGCCTTCCACGCATGGCCTGCATGATTTTGCGGATGTCGTTGATAAAGCCCATATCGAGCATACGGTCAGCTTCGTCGAGCACCAGGGTTTCAACATCTGCGAGGCGGATACTGCCGCGCTGCATATGATCCAGTAGCCGTCCCGGGGTGGCGATGACGATATCTACGCCCCGGCGCAGTTTTGAAAGCTGCGGGTTGATACTGACACCGCCAAATATTACGGCAGAGGTAAACGGCAGATACCGTCCGTAATCGCTGACGCTTTCTGCAACCTGGGCTGCCAGTTCACGTGTTGGTACCAGGATCAGGGCGCGTACGTGGCGTTTTTCACCTGGGGTACTGGATGCCTGCAGCCTTTGTAGCAGGGGCAGGGTGAACCCCGCGGTCTTGCCGGTACCCGTCTGTGCGCCGGCCAGCAAATCGCGGCCTGCAAGAATATGTGGAATTGCTTGTTGCTGGATCGGGGTCGCATTAACGTAGCCCTGTTTTTCTGTCGCGCGCAATAATTCGGCCGAGAGGCCAAGTTCTGAAAATAACATGTATGAGTTTACTCCGGGATCGCCTCGCCCAAACATGGTGATTCATTCACTGCATGGGTCGGTCCAGGCTAATCTTTATGGATCTTCGCAGCCTGCGAAATTGCTGGCCGGAAGTATCTGGCACAGACCGATGTGTGCCAGGAAGCAGCGCACTATAACAGAAGCCCGCCAAGTAGCAAGAAGCATTTT
>JAPHTE010000132.1 GCA_026196445.1 Lysobacterales bacterium | reverse complement strand
TTCCGGATACCTCTGAAGAACTCGACGTGCGCACCGTCGAGTTCCGCTGTGCGCATACCGATCCACGGAAAATGCGTGGTCAGGTCAAACCAGCCTTCCTGGCGTGGCACCTTTCGCGTACCCGCCTGCTCGTAATGCAGGTGCAGGCCTTCGTGCGAAGTATAGAAATCCACTCTTTTCAGCACACCAGCGCGGCGCCCTGATACGGTTTCCATGAAGTTGACCGCGCGGCCCAGGCTGTCCGCCAAACGTTGGAACTCGGCAGCCAACGGTGAATGCTTGACCCAGCTGAGGTTCCAGTATTCGGGGTGGTGTAAGTCCGCAAACCCCCCATCGACCAGGGCCCGTACGAAATTCATCGTCATCGAAGAACTGGCGTGTCCGTGGATCAGTCGCCGGGGGTCGGGCCGGCGTGCCTCGGCGGTAAATTCGACCGAGTTCACCAGGTCGCCGCGATAGCTGGGCAAGGTCACACCGTCCCGGGTTTCGACATCCGAGGATCGCGGCTTGGCGTATTGCCCGGCGAATCGGCCGACCCTGATGACCGGTTTTTGTAAACCATGGGTCAGCGCCAGGCTCATCTGTAACAGCACTTTCAAACGGTTGGTAATGACAACCGAGTTACACTCGGCGAAGCTCTCGGCGCAATCGCCACCCTGCAGAAAAAATCTCTCGCCTGCCTGGGCCTGCGCAATCTGTTCCTTGAGGGACAGTATCTCCCAGGACGTTACCAATGGCGGCAGGCTGGATAATTCACGCAGGGCCGCGTGTAGTTCATCCTTGTCTGTGTAGTTCGGCTGTTGCCTGGCCTCTTTTGCCTGCCATGAATCCGGCTGCCACGTTGCATCATTCATCGAAGTTTCCTAACTCTTGTTATTTTGGTTAAAAAGCACCACTCAGCTCCCGGTTTCAACCCCGGGCGGTCCGGCGGTAGACCACCCTCAGGGTAACCAAGGACAAGCCAACAAACCAGACGAACGTCCACATCGGCATGCTCATTCCCAAGAACGTCCAAAGCACCTCTGCGCAGTCGCCGGATCCATACAGGACCGTCTTGACAACTTCGGCCACCGGCCAGTTTTCCAGCATGTAATTCAAACCCGGGCTACATTCAGGAACCAGTTCCGGGGGTAAATTCTGCAACCACACGTGACGACCAGCGACCAACGCGCCAAAGACGGCACCCAGCGTGAACATCCAGGCGTATACCAATTGCCCGGTTCTGCCCGGGTTGTGGATAAAAGCCAGCAACGCAACGACCCCCATCGATATGAAAGCAACCCGCTGCAACACACACAAGGGACAGGGACTCAGGTAAACCATGTACTGGTTGTACATGGCAAAACTGACCAGCAACACACAGCACAAAAATGCGAAAAAGTGCCAAATCCTAGGCGTCATCCAGTTGAGCATATCTGTCCCATCCAATTACCGTGAATGCGGCGGTCCACGCCGAATTCACTGCTATAATCTGTTCAATTGTTTCAGGATAGTGACTGTACAGTAATGAACACGAAAAATGCACCCATAAAAGCACCAATTGGCACAAAAATCAGTTGCAAGGGCTGGCACCAGGAAGCCGCCATGCGCATGCTGATGAACAACCTGGACCCGGATGTCGCGGAAAAACCGGAAGAATTGATCGTTTATGGTGGCACCGGCAAGGCCGCCCGCAACCACGAGGCGCTCGAGCGCATCATATCCACTCTCAAGCGGCTGGAGAACGATGAAACCCTGTTGATCCAGAGCGGCAAGCCGGTTGGCGTGTTTCGCACCCATGAAGAGGCACCCCGGGTGCTGATTGCCAACGCCAACCTGGTGCCACGCTGGGGTAACTGGGACGTGTTCCGAGACCTGGAGAAAAAGGGCCTGACCATGTACGGCCAGATGACCGCCGGTTCATGGATATACATCGGCTCCCAGGGCATCGTGCAGGGCACCTACGAGACCTTCGCCGAGTGCGCTCGCCAGCATTTTGGCGGTAGCCTGAAAGGCACACTGACGGTGACCGCCGGTCTCGGCGGTATG
>JAPHTE010000226.1 GCA_026196445.1 Lysobacterales bacterium | reverse complement strand
TGACGAAGCATTGGCAACCAGTTACGATTTTCATGTGAACGATGCCAGGCATTTCTACTCTGATAAATCCGTTATCTACAGCCCGGCAGATGGAGTGGTCGTGGAAATCGAAAACAAGCTCGACGATCTTTATGATTCAAGATTTGATCTGGCGAAAGCGGTCGAAGCAGGGCAAGTCAAGCACATAGCCGGAAACTATGTCGTCATTCAACACAATGACCAGGAATTCAGCCATCTATTCCATTTTCTGAAGGGCAGCATCAAGGGCAAAATGGGTCAGCGTGTAAAAGCCGGACAGCCTCTTGGCCTGACCGGGTTTTCAGGCGCTGCAACAACGTATTCTCACTTACACTATCAACTGATGGATGGGCCGAATTTTCTGATTGCGGAATCCTTGCCTGCCAAGTTTACTGATATTACTCTGCTGATGGGCAATAGAAAAACCCACCACGCCGAGGTAAGCCTGGACACTGGAGATATTATCCTGAATTAAATAAAACCTTTGCCGTAGCTCTGGCAACTCAGCGGCTATACGCGAAGTGCAGTGACAATTTAAAATACGCTCATGGGCAAGTACGTTGTATTGGGAATCTTTTTCACGATTTTCGTCGTGGGCGTAGTCATAATCTTCAGCAACGAATCTGTCAGTTTCTACGAGCTTATGCGTTCCTTCAGCAGTCTGAGCCCAAGGGTGCTGAGTTTGCTGGCACTGCCATTCATCGCTCTTTTGTTCGTGCTAGGAGTCTACCTGCGCAGGCGAAGTGAAGACCGGATGTGGAAAAATGCCCTGAAAGAAACCCGTGCAAAAAGACAGCGCCCGGGCCAACATCCAGGATAGTCAAATTGCCATGACGGGTTTAATCCCGGTTCAGCAACCCCAGCATCACGCTGTCGACCCAGCCGTCGTTTAGTTGCCAGCGGTCACGGAACAGGCCTTCGCGTTCGAAACCCAGCTTGTCCAGAATACCCAGGCTGCCGGCGTTATCCGGGTCCACGTCAGCTTCGATACGGTGCAGTTTCAAGGTATTGAACGCAAAGTGGATGACGGCTTCCAGCGCCTGGTGCATCAGCCCACGCCGCCAGTAATCGCGGTTCAGAATGAAGCCGATCTCCGCCCGGCGGTTGGCCGGGCTGAACTGGAACAGGATGCACTTACCGATCATTTCATCCTCGTCCCTCAGGGTGACTGCCCAGCAAATACTGTCACCGCGCGCATCTGACTCGATATCTTTTTGCAAAATTTCCAGTGCGTCGCTGACGTCGGAGACCGGCGGGGAGGACCAGTACTTCATGCTTTCCGCATCTGAAAGCATGGCGAACATGGCTTCAGCGTCAGATAGGGCGATGCGGCGCAGGTGCAGTTCGGAAGTGTCCAGCTCACAGGCAATATTCTTCAGGTCCATCATCAGTACTCGCGCAGTGTCCAGTTGGGTTGATGTCGGTCGTCGACCAGGCTGTGCTCCACCAGCCATGCCAGTGCATCGTCCGCATCGTGTTCGAACCAGGCCCGTGCCGAGCCAAGCCTGAAGGTGTATCCCCAGCGGTCCATGTCGCGGAACATGCGCTCCTGGCCAAAACTTTCAATAAAATCTGCCAGCAACACCTGCAGGTAACAGACCGCATTTTCCTCGTCGTGATCACCACCCGCGTCGGTATCCAGGCCGTCGCGCCGGTCCCGGTCCATGCAGACGTAGTGGCAGGCCTCGTGCAGCAGCGAATGCAGCGGGGTGTCGGCCCTCACCAGTAACTCGTTACCGATCAGGCCGGCCTCTTCGTCGCCCCAGAAACTGCCCGGAATCTCATCGTCCGGTCCCACTGACCTGAGCTGCAGGCCGTATGCCGATAACAGGCTGGCCAGCTGCCCGGGATCGGCGTCCGGCAGGCGCATGACGTCGTCATATAGTTCGGGTTTCGCCGTGGTTTGTATCATGCCGCGTTACTATCGAATAGTGGGAATTTCCCTGGTCTGCGCTATTATGCGTGTGTGGATCGGCACTGCAAACAGCAAAGCACATAGATGGACATCACCAAGGGCAAATACCGGCCGATTGAATTGCTGCGTTACGCCGGTATGTTTTTGTGGTTCTGCGCCGGTATCCCGCTGTTGTTCATGCGCATGATCTACCCTCAGCCGCTGTCGCCGGAACTGTGGATTGCCTGGTTTATGCTGCATGGCTTGTTCGGCCTGATGTACTGGAACATGATGTTATACCTGCCGGAACGTACGGCCGTTTGGCACCGCTTGATGTTCCTGTCATTGTTAACCGGCAGTGCTTTGGGCATCAGCGCCGTTTCCCTTTCCCTGATGGGCGGCATACTGCTACTGCTGGTGTCCGTGATGCTGCCATGGATGCTGGCCGTTGTGCCAGCGGTCTCGTGGCTGATCGCACAGAATGTTCTATTGGCCGTTACGCTGAGCAGACTGCCGGAGGTGAGCCTCAGCGACGCCTCGATGGAAGCCGGGCTGTTTTTAGGCATTTCGTTGTTTGCTTTCATGAGCTCGGTGGTCGTTTTGCGCCAGAACGCGGCCCGTGACGAGCTGCGCAGGGTCAATTCCGAGCTGCGCGCCACCCAATCCCTGCTGGAAGAAAATACCCGTATCGCCGAACGTGTGCGTATCGCGCGTGAGTTGCACGATCTCGTAGGTCACCATTTGACCGCGCTGACCCTGAATCTCGAGGTGGTCACCCACCTTGTCGAAGGCAGGGTGCTGGAACACGTGCAGCAGGCACATTCGTTGGCGCGTCTGCTGCTGGCCGATGTGCGCGAAGTGGTCAGTGACATGCGCCAGGACGACATGGTCAACCTGGCGGACGCGTTGCACAAGCTGACCGAGGGTGTGCCGAGACCGAGGATACACCTCGATCTGCCGGCCACTGCTGTTATGACCGAGCCGCAACGAGCACAGGTTTTGCTGCGTTGTGTGCAGGAAATGATTACCAACAGCGTGCGTCACGCCCAGGCCGACAACCTGTGGATACGCCTGTCGATGACCGGTGACGGGCTGGTCATGAGCGCGCGTGATGACGGTATCGGCGTGGACAAGGTCGCGATCGGCAACGGACTGACGGGTATGACCGAGCGTCTGAAACACCTGGGTGGTAAGCTCGAAATTGAATCAGCACCGGGCGCGGGTTTTGCCTTGCACGCCTGGCTGCCAACAAAGGTTTGAGGAGTTTGAGAATGATACACGTGATGCTGGTAGACGATCAGAACCTGGTGCGTAAAGGGGTCCGTAGCTTGTTGGAACTCTCCGAGGAAATCGACGTTATTGCGGAGGCGCCTGACGGTATCGAGGCGATCCGGACCATCCCCCAAATCAACCCGGACGTAGTGCTGCTGGATATGCGTATGCCAGGTAAATCAGGGCTCGATGTATTGCAGGAACTTTCCGCCGCTGAAAAGCTACCACCAACCATTATTCTGACCACCTTCGACGACGACGAGATGGTGCTGGCCGGCATCAAGGCCGGCGCCAAGGGTTTTTTGCTGAAAGACGTCAGCCTGGAAGAGCTGGTCGGCGCGATCAAGACGGTTGCTGAGGGTGGCTCCGCGGTCAAGCCAGCGGTCACCGAGCGCCTGCTGAAGGGCCTGGAAAACATGCACACGGATTTCATGAGCCTCGACCGTCCGGATCCTTTGACCGAACGCGAAACCGAGATCCTGCGCCTGATGGCCGGCGGTTACTCCAACAAGGAAATCGCCAATTCACTGGGTGTGGCCGAAGGCACGGTCAAGAATCACGTCTCCAACATCCTTTCCAAGATGGGTGTGCGTGACCGGACGCGGGCGGTTTTGAAAGCCTTCGAGATGGA
>JAPHTE010000176.1 GCA_026196445.1 Lysobacterales bacterium | reverse complement strand
GGAGACCATGGGTGAGTAAGTTACACCAAAATTGCCACAAAAGGGGCCAGCCTGACCCGATTATTACAAATCCGGTAATGCAAATGACGCTGCCCCTTTTATTGCAGCACTGAATTGACTTAGAGTGTGCTTCTTCTCCCACTGGTAACAGGGTTGAGTCCTTGCTTGATAAAGCTGTGAAAGTCATCGTTACATCACACAACCCGGTCAAGATCGCCGCGGTCAGGGAAGCATTCGCGGTCCAGTTCCCCGGTAGTGAAATGCAGGTAATTCCACTGGCAGTCGAATCCGGCGTGGCGGATCAACCGATGTCGGATGCGGAAACCCGCCAGGGTGCGTTGAACCGGGTGGCCAATGCCCGCCGGGAGGCGCCGGCTGCAGATTTCTGGGTCGGCCTGGAAGGCGGGCTGGACTTATTTGATGGGCGATTGGTGGCCTTTGCCTGGATGGCGGTCGCCAGCCGGGATGGACGCGATAGCCAGACACGCAGTGTAACGTTGCCACTGCCGCCGCGAGGGCAAAAAAGGGGGGCAGATGGCCTCGAACTGGGCGACGCCAACGACCGGGTATTTTCGACCCTGAACAGCAAGCAGGGCGGCGGCGCGTTCGGTCTGCTGACCGACGGCCTGATGACCCGCGAGAGCATCTACACGCAAACCCTGATCCTGGCGCTGGTCCCGTACGTGCACGATCTCTGGTCGTGAATCACTTGCTGAAATCCGGCGTGACAACTAACCTCAGTTAATGACGCAACAAATTGAACGCGAAGCACGCCTCGAGCGCGCCATCACCAGGACCGGTTACTCGGCAATCACCCTGAACGGTGTGATCGGAGCCGGTATTTTTGGCTTGCCTGCCGTTGCTGCGGCTAAAACCGGCGCTTTCAGCCCGTGGTTGTTCGTATGGGCCGGCTTACTGATTCTCACCGTCGTATTGTCATTCGCCCGCGCGTCCAGCATGTTCCGCCACACCGGCGGCGCCATCGTCTACGCTACCCATGCCTTTGGTCCGTTTGTCGGTTTCCAGACCGGCTGGCTGGCCTATCTCGGGCGTGTTTCAGCGATGGGCGCCAACTCCAACCTGCTGGTCACTTATGCCAGCTGGTTCTGGGAGCCCCTGGCTACCCCGCTGTACAGCGCCATCGCTATCACGGCGATCATCCTGGGGTTGACCGCGCTGAACGTTGCAGGCATCAGGAAAAGCGTCGGCATCATCTACCTTTTCACCATCCTGAAGCTGCTGCCCTTGTCTTTACTCGTGTTGTTCGGATTGGGAGAAATCGACCTGCAGATGCTCGGTGGTGCAGCTTTCCCCGAGGTTGGAGAACTGGGCGAAGCGTTGTTGGTGGTGCTCTATGCCTACGTCGGTTTCGAAGGCACCATGGTAGCAGCCGGCGAAGGCAAGCGGCCCCGGCGTGACGTGCCACGGGCGGTGGTCAACACCATCCTGTTCACCGGGGTCATGTACCTGCTGATCCAGGCGGTATCCGTTTCCGCGTTGCCAGGTCTCGCCAGCAGCAAGACCGCACTGGCGGATGTGGCGGGAGTGCTGATGGGCCCAATGGGAGCGATGCTGCTGACCCTGGGTGCTGTTTTCTCCATTTTTGGCAACCTGCAGTCCACCTATGTATCGGCGCCGAGGATGACCTTTGCCCTGGCGCGTGACGGGAGTTTGCCCGGTTGGTTTGCGCGTGTGCACGATCGTTACCACACACCGCATACGTCCCTGTGGTTCTACGGCCTGTTTTGCGTAATTCTCGGGGTCAGCGGCAGCTTTGTCTGGCTGGCAGTGATGAGTACGCTGACACGGTTGCTGACCTACATTGTCTGTATCGTCGCCTTGCCCAAACTGGAAAAAACAACCGAGAAGATAGATGACCAGTTCACCTTGCCAGGCGGGTTATTGATACCCGGTATCGCTCTGTTGCTGTGCCTGTGGCTGATCAGTTTCGCTTCACTCAAATCGTGGCTGGTGACACTGGCGTTGATGGCGTTCGGTACGCTGCTGTATCTTGTGTCCAGGCGTGTGAATATAGACGTCAAAGGTTCCTCGACGGAAATGACCGATTAAAGTAGCGACATTAGTCAAGCGTGATGCGCATCAACAAAGGACGTTGTGACCAAATTGAATTGAGGGAAGGATTTGGACGATCAAGATGTGGTTGCTGTACCGACTAAGCCAAGCGACTTTAATAATTACAAAAATCAGTGTATTGTTAAGGGGTTAAGGGTTTTGTGTTGTTTCCATCAGGTTTCTTGTGCTGGAGCTAGATTGAGTAAATCCACACAAGGCTGATCGATGTTTAGACATCGGCCAGAATGAACGGATTCTCTCTGGTGTGACTGGGTTAAGCGGCCATGGGGGAATTCGTGCTCAGTTCTTCCCGCAAATCAGAGTATTGAAATGCTTGGCGAGAATATCGACGGTATTCTTGCGGCACTTTCTTCAGACACGGTCGATGATGCCTGGAAGTCATTCATCGACATCTACAGCCCCACCATCATGCAAGTGGTTTACCAGCACGAAAGCGATGCGGGCCGCGCAGATGAGTGCTTCATTTTTATATGCGAAAAGCTCAGCGATAACGGATTCCGGCGGCTATTGCAGTTTGATACGCATCGCAATGCCCGGTTTCGCTCCTGGTTGGCGTTGGTCGTCTCCAATCTGTGCATAGACTGGCACCGTAGGGAATATGGCCGGCAACGCCCCTTCGAGGCCATAGCAAAGCTCTCAGCGTTGGATCAGCTCATCTACCACCTCAAATACGAACTCGGCATGACACGAAGGGCCAGCCTCCGGGCGATGCAACTGGCGTACCCCGGCCTGACAGAAGAAGAATTAGCCGAATCCCTTTGCAAGTTGCATACAACGTTGACCTCAAAACAACGCTGGCAATTGAGCATGCGTAAACGGCAAACGGGATCAGCGGTTTTCATTGACACTGTCGGGGAAAACCCGGCCATTCCGGAGATGGCGCAAACTGGTCCCGGACCCGAAGCGGTAGCGCAGTTCCTGCAAGACCGAAAAGCGCTCGAGCAGGCCATGTCCAGGCTGGACAGCGAGCAACGACTGCTGTTGCGGCTCCGCTACCAGGAAGAGTTATCGCTGAAGGAGGTTGCAAGGCTAGCGGGCCTGGGCGATCTGCACCAGGCCAAGCGCCGTATAAACAAGGCGCTCACCACCCTGGCAAGCTTGCTGGAGGACGAATACTCCATTAACTAGCGCCAAAAACGTCAATTCAGTCCGTACTAAGTATCGAGGTTAACTCAATGGCCATACTTAAAACGGACTTGGATTGACGCTGTAATGGAACACGAAAAGCTTTCTAGATTTCTTGGCGCTTTGTCGACGCTAAAAGTCGCTCCCACCGCTGGCTGTCCCGATGAGCATGAACTGGCTGCGTTTGTTGATGGCGGCTTGCCGGGTGAATCCAGCAAAAAAATGACCACCCACCTGGCTGATTGTGAATATTGCGTGGCACAGGTAGGTTTGTTGACCAGGCTCGGCCACACGGCGCCCGGGCAGGCGGCATCTGAACTCGCGCTGGCTCGCGCCAGGCGGCTCGGCAAGAACAGCAAACGCACGGCACTACAGCGTGTATCTCGCTGGGCTTGCGCGGCCGTCATCGTCCTCGCCCTTTCACTGCTTATCAAGACCACTTCATCGGATCCGGAAGTATCACAAGCGATCAAAAAGGCACTTCCTGATGCGGTGTCTGAAACGATTGGCCCGCGCCAGTCCCGTAACCTGAACACCGACGCACTGAGGCCCAAAGTACTGGCACCGGTCAACGGCGCCATCGTCGATCCGGGCAGCCTGGTTTTCACCTGGACCGGTGTCCCCGGCAGCCTGCACTACGATGTGCGTGTCGTCACCGAAGATGGGGACCTGGTGTGGCAGACACGTGTCGCCGGTACCGAGCTGAGGTTACCCGCCACGCTGCACCTTGAACCGGATGAGGAGTATTTCTTCAGGGTCGATGCCTACCTGGCGAACGCCAAGAGCCTGAATTCAAGACACGTGCTGTTTACCGTGGGAGGGCAACGTTGACCTTGATGCGTTCATTGCTGGTCCTGGTCCTGTCATCCGGCATGCTTGCCGGGACTGCGATTTACGCACAACATGACGAAACGGACCAGCGCCTGGTGGCAGCGGAACAAACCTACCGCCAGGAGGGCGCAGAGAAAGCGCTGCCCGTGTTTGAAGGGTTATTGCTGGAGTTTCAACAGGACAACGAAGCCGCAAATATAGCGCTTGCCCAGGGATACATCGGGGAATGCCATTGGCGGTTGGGCAACTTTGACGAGGCAAGGGTCCATCTCGACCAGGCCCTGGTGCTGAAACGCGCACTGGGCGACCGCCTTCAGCAGGGCAAAACCCTAAACGTGCTCGGTCTGCTGGAATGGGACCTGGGCAATTTCGAGCAGGCCATCGAGCGATTTTCCGAGGCCAGCGCCATCGGCAAGGAGTTGGGAAACCTCAAGTTGCAGGGCGCAACCCTGAATAATGTCAGCATGGTTTATGACGAACTGGGTGATTACCGGAAATCGCTCAGACAGTACGAAGAAGTTCTGGATATCTACAGCGACGTGGATTTCCCCCGCGGGAAGGGCGACACGCTCGGGAATATCGGTGGTGTGCACCTGCTGCTTGGCCATTACAGCGAGGCCGTCGGGTATTACCAAAAAGCCCTGCAGATCAGTGAACAACTGGAATCCATTTACGCCATGAGCCAGGACCACGGCAACCTGGGTCTCAGCTACACGGGCCTGGGCCAGATCGACACGGCGCTGGCACACTTCGACCAGGCCCTGGCGTTGGCTGAAGAAGCCGGCATGGGGCAGGAACAGGGCATGTGGTTGCGCGGCAAGGCCAACGCCCTGATCAAGGGTGGCCGTTACGACCTTGGCCTGCAGAGCCACCGCACCGCGCTCGAGATATTTTCACAAATGGACGCCCAGGCCCTGTTGTCGGAGGCACAACACGACTTGGGCCAGCTATACCTGGAACTCGGTGATACAAGCTCTGCCGAACAGTATTTCCAGCAGGCTCTCGAGACCGCCCGCTCACTCGACTTTGCCAGGGGTATCACATTGAACTTGATTACCCTGGGTGACATCCAGTATTTCCATCAACGCTTTGAAGAAGCAGCCGTCCTGTATGCCCAGGCAGCACAGCGTTGCAAGGAAACAGGGGAACAGGGGATACATGGTGAAGCCCTGCTGCGCCTTGCCCAGGCCCACCGGGACCAGGGGGTGCTTGACCAGGCCGCGTTGGAAGCCGATGAAGCCTTGGCGATCGCCAGGGAAACCAGCGCCAAACCGATTGAGGCCATGGCAATTTACATGCAAGCCGAACTGCATCGCGAACGGGGGAATATCCCCAACTCACTGACGGCTTATTCCGATGCTGAACAAATTGCAAACCAGGTCGGCGATCCCGATCTGCTGTGGCAGATCCAATACGGGCGTGCCCTCACCTTGATCCTTGATGACCAGAAACAGGCGGCGGTAGCTGCGCTGCTTGACGCTATCGGCTACATCGAGAGCGTGCGTAACCGTTTGAAGGAGAAAAGGTTCCGGGCTGGTTACATCCAGGACAAGCACCAGGTTTATATCGAGCTGGTACGCCTTCAGCTCGACCTGGGTATGAAAGATGAAGCCTTTTCCACCTCCGAACGCCTGCGGGCCTGGAGTTATGACGAGCAATTGGAACACAGACCTGCAGCGACGATGACCGCGACCCAGCAGCAGACCGAGACCGAATTGCGTGAACGAATCCGGCAGTTGCAGCACCTGATCAAAGAGGAAAACAGCCAGGCCTTACCCGAGCGACGCCAGTTGGCGATGAATACGTTTTCCATTGATTTGATGGCTGCAGAACAGGAGTACGAGTCATTCCTGGATGACAT
>JAPHTE010000211.1 GCA_026196445.1 Lysobacterales bacterium | reverse complement strand
GTTGACGTACAAAACGTCGCCTTCCACGGTGGACAGGTAGACACCCAGCAGCGAGTTTTCGACCAACCCCCGGTACTTTTCTTCGCTCTCCCTGATCAGATCCTCCGCGCGCTTCTTGGCTGTGATGTCCGTGAACACGGTCGCAAACACGTTCTTCTGTGGCGCAAACACCGAAATATCGAAATGTTTCCGCATCGGCTGGAAATACGTTTCGAACTGGGTCGAATGACCACCTGCGGCCACGTCAGCATAGGTATCGAGGTACGGAGGTGGGTTACTGGCGTACAACTCGCTGGCATTGCGTCCTATCACTTCGTCCCGGCTCAAGCCGAGTATGGATTCGTAGGCGCTATTGACGTCGAGCAAAACGTAGTCCACGGGCGTGCCGGACTCGTCGAAGATCAACCGGTGCACGGCAACGCCCTCGTTCATGTTCTCAAACAGGTTGCGATACCTGGTTCGGCTATCGAGCAACGCCTCCTCCGCCTGTTTCTCGTCGGTGACGTCACGAAACTCCAGCACGGACCCCACCACAGCGCCGGCTTGCTCCAGCGGCGCCACATGGCAGACCACCGGAAACATCGTGCCGTTCTTGCGCACGAACAGGTCTTCGTGGTCAGACAACGCAATAGCGTTGATCTGTGCCTTGATCAAAGGGCAGTCGGTATGCGGGAATTCACTGCCGTCCGGGCGTTTGCGATGGATGACATCGTGCAACTTCCGCTCCCGGATTTCTTCCAGGGTGTAACCGGTTATTCTCTCTGCGGCCGGGTTCATGAACGTCGTATGTCCCGCCTCGTCGGTCATGAACAGGCAGGACGCGGCATTATCAGTGATGATCTTGTTCAGCTGGTACTGCCGCTGTAATGCTGCCTGGGCCTGTCGCCTCGAGGTAACGTCATGTATCACGCAGTGGGTCTGCTTGAAATCTCCATCTTCGGTCTTACCGATACGGCCATCTATTTCAACATTGACGGCCCGTCCATTCCTGGCGACCATATTGAATGGAACGGCCTGAACGACACCTCGTTTCTTGAAATTTTTAAAGTTAACCTCGAATTTTCTCCTTGACTCCTGTGTCAGAAAATCACCAAACCACTTGCCGATGACTTCGTCGCGGGAATAACCCAGCATCCAGCACAGACTCCGATTGCACTCGATAAAACGACCGTCTGCGTCGAGCGACTGGTAACCCAGCGGGGAGTTCTCGTAGAGCTCGCGGTAGCGTTTCTCGCTGTCTGAAATCTCTTCGATCACGTCAGAAACCTCAAGTGCATCCTGTCTCCAAACCTGGAATGATCTGCCGAATAACGGTGATACGAGATAAAAGAGGATTGCACCCCCAACGAGAATCAGGACCAGGGGATCCATGACAACAGCCCAGCGGCCCGGCAATGGTAAAAACTGCAGTACGTATTGGATCAGGGCTTCACTTGTAACCAGAACGAACAGCACCCTGAAAGTCAGGATAGCGCTGCTCCTGAAAGAGAATCCTCGCACCTCGTTCATGACCCCCCCCACTGAATTAATAGCTGGTCGAACCATGGCGCCTTGCAACCCGGCGCCAATTCTCTCCTAATTATCAGGAGTATATTCTGAGTATCAGTTTAACCCTGGCGGCGCGGCTTTCAACCCGTCATTTCTATCAGGATTTTACGGTTTTTTTATCACCCCGCGTCTCGGAAAATGTGGCTGTAACAAGCCTATTTCAATTTCTCGAACTTGCTGACGATCAGCATCGCCAGTTCCAGTGCCTGCTCGTAATTGAGACGCGGGTCGACGATGGACTTGTAGGCTTTTTCCAGGTCCGCTTCAGCCAGGTTCCTGGCCCCGCCGGTACACTCGGTAACGTCTTCACCGGTCAATTCCAGGTGAACGCCGCCCAAATGTGAACCGAGCTGGTGGTGAAGCTCGATGGCCGTGTCAGTCTCACGCAGGATTTTGCGGAAACGACGGGTCTTGATACCCGTGCCAACCGTCTCGGTATTGCCGTGCATGGGATCACACACCCACAACACGGGGGAACCCATGTCCTGGGCAGCCTTGATCAGCTCCGGAAGCTTTTCTTCGATGTTGTTTGCACCCATGCGGTGAATCAGTACGATCCGGCCGGCCTCGGCTTGCGGATTCAATATTTGCAGTAAATGCTGAAGTTGCCGACCATCCGTACCCGGACCGATCTTGACTCC
>JAPHTE010000307.1 GCA_026196445.1 Lysobacterales bacterium | reverse complement strand
TGGCCTGCAGACTGGTTGATGGAGGTGTTACGGATGGCGTTGGCAACTTCCGAGAAGCTCAGGTTATAGCGCTGCAATGCCTCTTCGCTGACCTCGACAGACACTTCTTCCTGGCGCACGCCGAATAATTGCACGAGGCTGACGGCTTCCAGTTGGGCCGCTTCGCGGCGTAGCCTCTCGGCCAGGCGTTTGAGTTCACGTTCACCGAGGTCGCCGTGTACCGCGACACGCATGAATTCGTTCTGGTTGACAAACTGCTGGACCTGGGGTGGTTCGATGTCACGCGGGAAGGACGAGATCGAATCCAGGCGTATTTTCACGTCGTTCATGAACTGGGTGAAATCGACCTGTTGTTCGGCCAGGATGGTGACCTGGCCAAAGCCTTCGGAGGCGGTTGAACGGACCCACTCGATGGCATCCAGGTCGCGGATGGATTCTTCGATCCGTGCAACGAGTTGCTCCTCGACTTCCTGCGGGGCCGCTCCCGGCCAGGCAACCGTGATTTGCAAGGCCGGGAAACGGACCTGCGGATCCATCTCGCGCTCCATCTGTGTAAAACCAATCGTACCGGCAACGAAGATACCGATCATGACCAGGTTTGCGGCTACCGAATTGCGTGCCCACCAGGCAATCAAACCGTTCATCCCACTCTCCCTCTATTAACCTTGGGTGCTCAGCTTTGCTGTGCGCGGCTGATGGCGCGTACTTCCATACCGTCGACCGCGGCTGGAATTGTCGAGGTGACGACCTTGTCGCCAACCTCAACGCCTTTGCCGACCAGCACGGTTTCCTCTGATGTGGATATGATCTCCACGGTGCGGATTTCGAGACGGTTCTGGTCGTTGATTACGTAAACCTTGTCGGCGTTACGCAGGGCCAGGCGTGGCAGCACCATGGCGGGCTGACTGTGGATGCCGGCGATCTCGGCGTGCACGAACATGCCCACGGCCATCGGCGTACCATGATCAGCACCCAGGCCGTAAGGGTCTTCAACTTCGGCTATGGCATAGATCAAGCGTGTCTGCTGGTCCACTGATGCGTGGGTGCGAGCAATACGGCCAGTCCAGTTGTGGGTCTTGTTGCCGATGCGTGCCGTGAAATTGACGATGGGCGCGTTGAACTCGTCTGCCATGAAGCCCATCGGCAGGTTCAGTTCGGTTAACTGGGCATCGGTCAGCGGCAGGCGGATCTCCACCACGTCGGTTGAAAAAACCCGACCCAGGCGGGTGCCCGCAGTGACGTATTGGCCAACGCCGACATTCCTTTCACGGACATGGCCCAGGAACGGCACATTGATCTCGGTACGGGCCACGTTCAAACGGGCCTCTTTAAGGTCGGCTTCTGCTGCCAATAGTTTGGATTCCGCTTCCATCACTTGCGGCTTGTTCAGGGCAAACGGAGTGGGTTTACCGGTGGTGCGCTTGTCCAGCCAGTGGTCTTCCTTGATCTTGGCGTTGGCCAGTTCACGCTGCACGGCAACCTTCGCTTCCGCGACCCGTGCTTCGGCGCGAATAACGGCCAGCTTATAGTCTGTGTCGTCGATTTTGATCAGTGTTTCACCGGGGGCGAATTCGGCGCCTTCGGCAAACGTTTCAGAGATCGCCACGATACGGCCGGATACCTGTGGAACCAGGTCAATCTCGGTCTTGGGACGCACTTCGCCCTGGGTCTTGACCGAAAGGGTGACATCGTCCGAAGTCACCTCATCGACGTAAAGTGAAACGAGGCGATGGGCCTCTTCCTTTTTCTCGGGTGCGGGCTTGGCTGCACTGAGGGCTTGAACAACACCGATACTGACGATGAGTACGATGATTGGGGCGACAACTTTCAACAGTTTTTTCACGGTAAACCTCTTTTGTGTATTTCAACCGCACATATAAAAACGGGCGGATGTTTTTATTGAGCACGTTCATGTGCCTGTAAACACCAGCCCTTTCGTAGCAAACACAATTAAATATCTAGACGATCTTTACTTATTATTGGTTACATTCCAGTTCCCTTTCGGAATGACCAGTTCCCCGGGAACACGTGTATGTAACCATGAATTCGGTTTCAGCACATGGGTCAAAAGTCACTGTTATACCTCAGTAACACACCTGGGGCGATCAAGGTCAGAAACGACCGCCGAGCCCGCACCTCGACTTGCTAACCCGTTACGGTGTAATTTTTTTTGACTTGCTGCTGATAGGACAATCAAGGAAATAAAAGTGATTTCAATAAAATACGCGAAAGGTGGATCAAAATACCAGTGTATTAATTTTTAAGCAGTGAATTCAGGGTTGAATTCATTCAGTGCATTTGCATAAACAGATTGCTTTGGGTTGACATTACCCTATAAAAGGTAGCAAAGTATTCACGGGTTCCTGAGATAGGGACCGATGGCCTGTCATGTAAAAACAGCAAGTTAGCGTTATTTCGCTATATAAAACATGAACTAAAGCGCGACCAAAGACCATGGATCGGTCTGGTTATGATAATTTGAGGCCAGTTATCGTGGGCGGGAAACTACGATATTTGTTGGCTAAACCAGGCAACCGGGGGTGGTTTGTCGCCGGTGTCTATTTATATTGGGGAGTTACTTATGAAATGTTTTACGTCTCTTGTGCTTTGCAGGGTAAGGGGAACGCACCTTAAACTATCTTTCTCGGCCACCATGGCAGCCTTGACGTTGATGTCCGGTATGTTCCTGGCTTCGCCGTTGATGGCGCAGGAAGTTCTGAATCCAACAGATTGCGCGGGTACTTTCAATGCCAACCTGGGGTGTACCTCAAACGACATCAAGATTAACTCTGTGTCGCAGATGACAGTCGCCGAAGGCGG
>JAPHTE010000225.1 GCA_026196445.1 Lysobacterales bacterium | reverse complement strand
CGCGAGGAACTCGCCCAGTGAATCCCAACGCAGGTGGTTCTCCTTCTCGAACTGTTGAACGTGCTTGGGTGCGGAACCGCCGGCGCCTGTTTCAAACAGGCCGCCACCGTTCATCAACGGTACGATCGATAGCATCTTGGCGCTGGTACCGAGTTCCAGGATCGGGAACAGGTCGGTCAGGTAATCACGCAACACGTTGCCGGTCACGGAAATGGTGTCCTGTCCTTGCCGGGCCCGCTCGAGCGAGAACTGCGTGGCGTCTACCGGTTTCATGACGCGGATATCCAGGCCCTGCGTGTCGTGCTCCGGCAGGTAGAGATTGATCTTCTTGATGATCTCGGCATCGTGTGCGCGGTTCTCGTCCAGCCAGAATACAGCGGGCGCGCCGGTGGCGCGTGCGCGTGTCACGGCCAGTTTTACCCAGTCACGGACCGGGGCGTCCTTGGCCTGGCACATGCGCCAGATGTCACCGGCCTCGACAGCGTGCTCGATCAGCACCGTACCCGAGGTGTCGACGACACGCACCATACCATTGGCCGGAATTTCGAAGGTCTTGTCATGCGAACCATATTCTTCCGCTTTTTGCGCCATCAGGCCAACATTGGGTACGGTGCCCATGGTGGTCGGATCGAACGCGCCGTGTTTCTTGCAGAAATCAATGACGGTCTGGTAGACACCGGCATAGGAACGATCGGGAATCACGAACTTGGTATCTTTCTGCTTGCCGTCCGGGCCCCACATCTGGCCGGACGCGCGGATGGCCGCCGGCATGGACGCGTCGACGATGATGTCGCTCGGCACATGCAGGTTGGTGATGCCCTTGTCGGAGTTGACCATCGCCAGGTCGGGATTCCTGTCATAACAGGCCTGGATATCGGCCTCGATCTCGGCGCGTTGGCCAGCGTCCAGTGACTGGATCCGGTCAAGCACGTCGCCGAAGCCGTTGTTCACGTCAACACCGAGTTGCTTGAAGGTCGCAGCGTGCTTTTCAAACACGTCCGCAAAATATACGGAAACCATGTGACCAAAGATGATCGGGTCGGAGACCTTCATCATCGTGGCTTTCAGGTGGATGGAGAACAATACGTCCTTCTCTTTTGCATCCATGACTTCTGCCGCCAGGAATTTCCGCAGGGCGTTCCTGTTCATGACGGTAGCGTCGATGATCTCGCCTGCGAGCAGCGGTGTGGACTGTTTCAAAACGGTTACTCCGCCGTCATCAGCGGTGAATTCGATGCGTACATCCGTGGCGTCTTCCACCGTCACGGATTTTTCACTGCCAAAAAAATCCTGGTCGGCCATGCTGGTTACGTGTGACCTGGAATCAGCGGACCACGCGCCCATCGGGTGCGGGTGGCTGCGCGCGTACTGCTTGACCGCTCCGGGTGCGCGGCGATCGGAGTTGCCTTCACGCAGCACGGGGTTGACGGCGCTGCCCTTGATGGTGTCGTAACGCGCCTTGATCTCCGCCTCGTGCTCATTGGCCGGCTCTTCTGGGTAATCCGGCAGGGCGTAGCCATGTGACTGGAGTTCAGTGATGCAGGCGTGCATCTGCGGAATCGAAGCGCTGATATTCGGCAGCTTGATGATGTTGGCTTCAGGTGTTTTTGCCAATTCACCCAGTTCTGCGAGTGCATCGGGAATACGCTGCTCTTCGCTTAGCGCCTCCGGGAAATTGGCAAGGATGCGCCCGGCTAATGAGATATCACGAATCTCGACGTTGACCCCGGCGGCCTTCGTGAATGACTGGATGATCGGTAACAGTGAGCGGGTGGCCAGGGCCGGTGCTTCGTCGGTCTGTGTATAGATAATGGTTTCGCGATTCGTTGTCATTTTGAGTTCCTGGTGCGCTTGTCATCAACGTTTCATGAAGTTGAAGAACTCTTCGTTGGTCTTGGTTGCCTTCAGCTTGTCCAGCATGAATTCGATGGCCTGGATCTCGTCCATCGGGTGCAGCAGCTTACGCAGGATCCATACCTTTTGCAGCAGGTTCTGGTCGATCATCAGTTCTTCACGCCGGGTGCCGGACTTGTTGATATCGATCGCCGGGTAGACACGCTTCTCAGCGATCCTCCGGGCCAGGTGGATTTCCATGTTACCGGTACCCTTGAATTCCTCGTAGATGACCTCGTCCATCTTGGAACCGGTTTCCACCAGCGCGGTGGCGATAATGGTCAGTGAACCGCCTTCCGTTACGTTCCTGGCCGCGCCAAAGAAGCGTTTTGGGCGTTGCAGAGCGTTGGCGTCAACACCACCGGTCAAAACCTTGCCGGACGATGGCGCCACGGTGTTGTAGGCGCGCGCCAGGCGGGTGATGGAGTCGAGCAGGATCACGACGTCGTGCTTGTGCTCGACGAGGCGTTTGGCACGCTCAATGACCATTTCGGCGACCTGTACGTGGCGTGAGGCTGGTTCGTCAAAGGTGCTGGAAACGACTTCTGCGTCGACTGAACGCTGCATCTCGGTCACTTCCTCCGGGCGCTCATCCACCAGCAGGATGATCATCTTGCATTCGGGGTAATTGGCCCGGATGCTGCTGGCGATATTCTGCAGCATGATGGTCTTGCCCGCTTTCGGCGGTGATACAACCAGGCCGCGCTGGCCGAAGCCGATGGGTGAGATCAGGTCGATGATGCGCGCGGTGACGTCTTCGGTGCTGCCGGTACCACGCTCGCATATGGCCTGTCTGACGGGGAATTCGGCCGTCAGGTTTTCGAACAGTATTTTGCTCTTGGCTGCATCCGGTGATTCGTAGTTGATTTCCTCAACCTTCAGCAAGGCAAAATATCGCTCACTGTCTTTCGGTGGACGAATCTTGCCCGCAAGCATGTCGCCGGTACGCAATGCGAAGCGCCGGATCTGGCTCGGGGAAACATAGATATCGTCCGGTCCCGCCAGGTAGGAGCTGTCGGCGGAACGCAAAAAACCGAAACCGTCCTGCAGGATTTCCAGCACGCCGACACCGTAGATGCTTTCGCCGTTTTTCGCGTGCGCCTTGAGGATCGAAAAGATAACGTCCTGTTTACGTGTACGGGCAACGCCCTCGAGTCCCATTTCGTTGGCGATAGCCTGCAATTCCGCAATGGGTTTTTGCTTGAGTTCTGATAGGTTCATGTCGTGTATTTGTATTTGGCGGGCGTGTACCCGGGGATGAATTTGGTCTTTGAGTTAAACAATCAGGTTTTTGTGGTCAGGATGTGCAGGTTTCCACTGGATAGAACATGAATTATTTGTTCACATGGCTCCGGGAAAACGCACCGTTGCTGGAGTCAATGTGAAATCGGTATTCAGACCGGGTGG
>JAPHTE010000269.1 GCA_026196445.1 Lysobacterales bacterium | reverse complement strand
CCGCGCTGGATCTCGGTGTACCGGCACAAACCATCGCCGAAGCCGTGTTTGCACGCGCACTGAGCGCGATTAAGGACGAGCGGCTTGTTGCGGCGCAGAAACTGGATGGCCCAGGCGCACAGTTTGACGGTGACAAGCAGGCATTCCTGGACCAACTACGCCAGGCGCTGTTTGCTTCGAAGATCTGCTCCTACGCGCAGGGCTACCAGCTGATGCGCGCCGCAGCCGACGAATACAAGTGGGGCCTGAATTACGGCGAGATCGCCCTGATGTGGCGTGGTGGTTGCATCATCCGCGCCCAGTTCCTCGGCGATATCAAGGACGCCTTCGATAACGACCCGGGCCTGCAGAACCTGCTGCTGGCCGATTATTTCAAGAACGCGGTCGAGAACAGCCAACTGGCGTGGCGTGAAGTGATCGCCACGGCTGTCCGGCACGGCATACCGGTCCCCGCCTTCAGCTCTGCGCTGGCCTATTTTGACGGCTACCGCAGCGCGGTATTGCCAGCCAGCCTGTTGCAAGCCCAGCGCGATTATTTTGGTGCGCACACTTATGAGCGCGTCGACAAACCGGCCGGTGAGTACTTCCATACCAACTGGACCGGTACTGGTGGTGACACCGTATCGACCACTTACAACGTTTGAAGGAGTTGAATTAATGTCTTTGAACATTCGCAAAAAGGAAGACTGCCAACTGGACCTGGTCTCCCTCGGCTCACTGGTGCACCGCCTGGATCCGGGCATCGTCCCCTTCCGCAAGGCCCGTAGCGTGGATATTCACGTTTCCGGTGGTGAATACAATGTCGCGTCCGGATTATCCGACTGCTTTGGCCTGCGCACAGGTATCGTCAGCGCCATGGTCGACTACGGCATTGGCGAACTGGTCGAGACCCGGGTAAGGGAAATGGGCGTCAAGCCGTATTTCAAACGCTTCGAGCACAACGGCGTCGACGGCCCGAATATCGCCACGGTTTACAGTGACCGGGGTTACGGCGCCCGTCCGCCGGTGGTGTTTTACAACCGCGCCAATGAGGCCGGCGCCATGCTCAAGGCCGGCGACTTTGACTGGGACGAGATATTCGGCCAGGGCGTGCGCTGGTTCCATTCCGGTGGCATCTACGCGGCGTTGTCAACCACAACGTCCGGCCTGATTATCGAGGCCATGCAGGCCGCCAAGCGGCACGGTGTCGTCACCTCATTCGACCTGAACTACCGGCCCAAGCTGTGGGCGCCCATCGGTGGCCTGGAAGCGGCTCAGAAGACCTTCCGCAAGATCGTCGAAAACGTAGACGTGCTGCTCGGTAACGAAGAAGACCTGCAACTGGGTCTCGGTATCAAGGGACAGGACGTGGAAAAATCGTCAAAACTCGATACCTCGGCTTTCTTTGGCATGATCGAAGAGGTTACGACCGTGTTCCCGAATATCCAGGCTGTAGCGACTACACTTAGGGAAGTGGAGAACAGCAATCGTCACCAATGGGGTGCGGTGCTGTGGTGCCAGGGTGAGCAGGTTGTCAGTCCGGTACGCGAACTGGGGGTGATCGACCGCATCGGCGGTGGTGACGGTTTTGCCACCGGCCTGATTTACGGCTTGCTGGACGGACGCGAGCTCGACGAGGCGCTGAGGCTTGGCTGGGCGCACGGTGCGTTGCTGACGACCTTCCCGGGCGATACCACCATGGCCAGGCTAGCCGAGGTGGAAGCATTTGCCGCCGGCACATCGGCCCGCGTACAACGATAAGACAGCTGGTAATTCGAGGAAAAAAGTATGAGCGCAGCACTGGGGGTTTTAGGCAGGCACAGGAACGTTATCCTGATCGACATCGTGCTGCTCTCAGCGCTGTACCTCGTACCGAGTTTTTCACACGCGTTCTCGATTCCGCTTTACAAGCTCGAACCCATGCGCATCGCGCTGATCATCGCACTGCTGTTTACCAATCGGAAAAACGCCTATTTGCTGGCACTCACCATCCCCTTGGTTTCCACCTGGATCACCGGTCATCCGCCACCGCTGAAAGCGGTGTTGATGGCCGTCGAGTTCTCTATTCTCGTGGTCGCCTACGGCTACCTCGTGAACAAGGACCGCATACCCGCATTCGTGGCGCTGGCCGCTGGCATCCTGCTTGGCAAGGTCGTCTACTACACGATGAAATATGCCGTATTGAGCATCGGCTGGATGGGTGGCAGCCTGGTCTCGACACCGGTGCACATCCAGTTTCTTCTGGCGGTGGGAACTGCCGCGGTATTTGGCGTCATCGAGCATTACCAGCGCCCGGACCAGCTCCCTTAAAATCCGCCCATGCACAACAGAATCCCCGTCGCCTGCCTGGTCACCGGCCTGCTGCTGTGGGCTGTCCTGGCATTCGGATCTGAAGACCTGAAGATTGAACAAGTTACCCACCCACCGGAACACCATTTTTTCGGCTATATCGGGCACGTTCAGAACATTCCGTGGAATGGGT
>JAPHTE010000305.1 GCA_026196445.1 Lysobacterales bacterium | reverse complement strand
TTCAGCCGAGGCCTTCGAACCGGCGTTTCAGGTCGTCCTTGGGGTTGGTGACGATGCGTTCCAGCGTCGATACGCGGTCGCGCAGGTCCGCTTCCAAAGCGTCCAGCTTGGCCTGCAAGGCCTGGATTTCTTCGTCGAGTTTCTTACTGCTTTGTTTCTTGCCCCTGTCACTGATTGCCCCGGCTATGATGCCGGCTACACAAATCAGGGCGATTGCTGTCCACATGCTCATCGTCTGCTCTCCTGTTGACCTGTGTTCAATATAGTCGTCGTGCCGGCCCGCTGATAGTGAAATAAGTCACGAGACTGGCTCGAACATTACACCAGTATTCCGGCTGATCGTGTCAGCCCTCGGGTTCGCCCGGCCGGTCGCTGCGGCGCAGGCCTTCGGGCAGGGGATCGTGATCTGTGACCTCGATGTGGTCAGCGAAGTGGATGCGTTCCATCAGGTAACCCAGGCAGTCCTGTTGGATCACCCGGCGGTCCAGGGTCAGCATGGATGGCATGATCTCGCGCACGGTTTCAACCTGGTTGCGGTCGAAGCGGAAGTATTGAGCGGTGACATCCTTGCCATCGATGTCAGTCGCGATCACGGGCTGCGCGGGGCAGTCGTTGATATCAGCCAGGGAAATGCCAAGTGGTAGTTCACAGAAATTCAGCGCATCCAGGTTCTCCCTGAACGCGACATCGGTCGGTACGTTGCCGAACCCGAACAGCACGTCGTCGTGTACCCTCACCGTGGCGACCATGTGGTACAGGTAGACGTCGTCTTCCCCCATCGGCGTGGTGGGGATATCGTCCAGGTGCATGCAGGTTTCCAGGAAACCCAAAGTGTGGTCAGTACCCAGTACCTCGCCGGCCTGGCCACACTCCAGCGTGGAGGACGGGCAGAACCGGGAAAACGCCAGCGACTGCGTGCCCTTGGGCATGGTGAAATAAACGACCTTTGATGAAAAATACGAGGCCAGGCGTAAAAACTCGGGGCGGATACGGTTGATCGCCGCATAATGCGGGTTAAGGCCAGTGTTATTGTGGATGTCCACCGAGGCGATCGGGGCCAGTTCGATGGCCCGGTCGGTGACTTGCCGGAACAATTTGCCGATCTCACTGTCATCATGAATGCCGCCCGGCCAGCAGCGGTTATAATCCAGTTGGTCATCGAGACGGCGCAGGCGGTGTTTGGCGGCGCGTGTATTGCCAATCAGCAGGCACAGGGAGCGGGGTAGCCGGTCGAAACTGTAGTGGCCTTTCAACAGGCGGCGGATGGCTTCCCAACCAGTGACTTCATTGCCGTGCTGCAGAATACTGACAAACAGGGGTTGAGGGTTCTTGCCCTCCAGGTGAATCAATGCTGGACCATCCAGTACGTGGTGCAGGGCGGAGGCTGGACTTTCCAGCAATCCTGCGGGGAGATGGTCATATTCGTTGAGTTTCACTTGGGCCTGTAAATCGCCAAAACAGATAAAGATACAGACAATTGACCGAACTGGATACAGCGAACTTGAAAAAACTTCAAGTGAGAACAAAATATCGGCCTGGTAAAGAGATAAATGCGAGGAAAATTGGGAAAAATGGGGTCAGAGCCCTTTTTCGAGTCTCTTTTTTTCTTTCAGTAGAAAAAACAGCTCTGGCCCGTTAAGCAAAAAGGGCTCTGACCCCCAATAAATCAAGTGGATGAGTCATGATCGAAGCAAAATCACTATGTAAGTATTACGGCCCGATCAAGGCGGTGGATGATTTGAGTTTCACGGTCGACGAAGGGCAGGTGCTGGGTTTCCTGGGGCCGAACGGCGCCGGCAAATCCACCACCATGAAAATGTTAACGGGTTTTTTGACACCCACCTCGGGAACCGCGTTGATCAATGGTATCGACGTGGTCGGGGATTCCGTTATGGCGCGGCGTAATATCGGCTACCTGCCCGAGGGCGCGCCCAGCTACGGCGAGATGACGGTGCTACAGTTTTTGAACTTTGTTGCCCGTGCACGGCTGATCGAAAATTCCGCGCTCAAAGCGAGCGTCGAACGCACCATCGACAAGCTGAACCTCGCTGCTGTCAAACACCAGGTGATCGATACGCTGTCCAAGGGTTTCAAAAGACGCGTGGGGCTGGCCCAGGCGATTATCCACGACCCACAGATTTTAATCCTCGATGAGCCCACCGATGGCCTGGATCCGAACCAGAAGCGCGAGGTCCGCCACCTGATCAGGGACATGGCGAAAGACAAGATTATCATTATCTCGACGCACATCCTGGAAGAGGTTGCCGCGCTGTGTAACCGCGTGATGATCATTGCCGACGGCAAGTTGCTGGCAGATGATTCGCCGCGTGGCCTGGTTGCACGATCGCGTTATCACAATGCCGTGTCGCTGGCCGTGGACGAACCGCAAAAGGTCGCCAGCGCCCTGAGCGAACTGCCGGAAGTGGCCAAGGCCGAAATCCGGGAGGGAGAGCTGACCCTGTTCCCAAGCGGGGATAACGGCCTGTTCGAAGCGGTCACTGCGGCGGTCAAAGAAAATGGTTGGGATTTGAGGGCCCTGCGCTACGAGGCCGGCCGCCTGGACGAAGTGTTCCACGATATCACACGCGAAGGGGCAACCACATGAACGGCATGATCAACGTAATGCGCAGGGAACTGGCTGGCTACTTCGCCACGCCGGTGGCCTATGTTTTCCTGGTCATCTTCCTCGTGATGACGGGCATATTCACTTTCTACCTGGGTGGCTTCTTTGAGAGAGGATTCGCCGATCTCGACCCGTTTTTCCGTTTTCACCCCTGGCTATACCTGTTCCTGGTACCGGCGATCTCAATGCGGCTGTGGGCCGAGGAACGACGGCTCGGCACCATCGAATTGTTGTTTACCCTGCCGCTGACCACCTTGCAGGCAGTGCTGGGCAAGTTCTTTGCGGCCTGGCTGTTCATTGGCCTGGCCTTGTTGCTGACCCTGCCAGTATGGCTGACGGTCAACTATCTGGGCGCCCCGGACAACGGCGTCATCCTGGCGGCGTACCTCGGCAGTTGGCTGATGGCGGGTGGTTTCCTGGCCATCGGTTCATGCATGTCGGCGCTGACACGCAACCAGGTGGTGGCTTTCATCCTAAGCGTGGTGGTGTGTTTCCTGTTCCTGCTGAGCGGCCTGCCGATGGTGATGAACCTGTTCAAGGGCTGGGCGCCGCAGGTGTTTCTGGACGGCATTGCCAACCTCAGCGTGCTGAAGCATTTCGCCGATATATCGAAAGGCGTCATCGACTTGCGCGACCTGGTCTACTTCGTGCTGATGACCGGTTTCTGGCTGTTTGCCAATGTATTGATACTTGATATGAAGAAGGCCGACTGATGGAACAAAAGAATCGTTCAGTTTTCTCGGCAGGCATTCTGGCCCTGCTTGCAATATTGTTTATAACGTTGACCATCCTGTCTTCCGTGTTTTTGAAGGGCGTGCGGGTCGACCTGACCGAAAACGGGCTGTACACGCTCAGCGATGGCACTCTCAATATCCTCCAGAACATGGACGAACCGGTCACGCTTTACCTCTATTTCTCCGAGGATGCCAGCCGTGACCTGCCACAGTTCCGTGCTTATGCACGCTGGGCGGGGGAAACACTGGAGGAGTTTGCAGACCATAGTAACGGCAAGCTGACGCTGCGGCGGGTCAACCCGGTACCTTTCTCTCCCGAGGAGGATGAAGCTGCGGCATTTGGCTTACAGGGTGTGCCGGTCGGTACCGCCGGCGAGACGCTGTACTTTGGCGTGGTGGGCACCAATACCCTTGATGGCTTGCAGCTTATGCCTTTCCTGCAACCTGAAAAGGAGAAATTTCTCGAATATGACCTGGCCAAGATGGTTTCGGCCTTGTCACACCCCGAGCAGAAAAAAGTCGGCCTGATTTCTGGCCTGGACATGCAGGCGGGCTTCAATCCGGCGACCCAGACCATGCGTGAAGCCTGGGTGATCCACCAGCAGTTCAGCCAGTTGTTCGACCTGCAGGATATTCCTGCTGATACGTCCGAATTACCTGACGACCTGGAGTTGCTGGTGCTGGTCCACCCCACGGATTTATCAGATGAGTTGTTGTACCAGATCGACCAGTTTGTACTGCGTGGCGGGCGGTTACTGGCATTCATCGATCCCATGGCCGAAGCTGATATGGGCGGTGATTCCAGTGATCCGATGGCCAGGATGCAAGCCGCTGGCAGTTCCACGCTGGAACCCTTGCTAACAACATGGGGTGTTGGCTTTGACCCCAACCGCGTGGTCGGTGACCTCGCTTACGCGCTGCAGGTCAGTATTGCACCCGGGCAGGCACCGGTCCGTCACCTGGGTATTTTGTCGGTCGGGGCCAATGGTATGAACGCAACCGATGTCGCCAGCGCTGATCTGCAGGCGGTGAACTTCTCATCCAGCGGTTGGCTGACTCCACTTGAAGACGCCGGCACGGATTTCGAGGTGCTGGTTGAAAGCAGCGAGGTCGCGGCACCCATCGACGCGATGCGCCTGCGGTTCTTGTCCAATCCGCAGGACCTGAACCGGGATTTTCAACCCACGGGTGACCATTACGCGCTGGTGGCGCGTATTAGCGGCCAGGCGTCTTCGGCGTTTGAAACGCCGCCGGAAGGCGTACCGCAAGGCTCACACCTGGAGGGTTCAGGCGACGCAGGAATCAACGTGGTTTTATTCGCCGATACCGATGTGCTGACAGACCGCATGTGGGTACAGAAACAGAATTTCCTTGGCCAGACCATCGTCAACTCCTTTGCGGATAACGGTACCTTGGTGGCCAACCTTGCCGACCAGTTGTTGGGCAGCTCTGACTTGATTGGCATCCGCACACGCGCCAATACCAGCCGGCCTTTCGACCGCGTGGATGCGTTACGCCTGGCGGCTGAGGCGCAGTTCCGTGACACCGAGGAGCGCCTGCAAGCCGAGTTGCAGGAAACCGAGCGCAAGCTGGCGGAGATGCAGTCTGGCAGGCAGGACACCGAGCTGATGGTGCTGACAGAGGACCAGGCTGACGAAATTCAACGCTTTGTCGAACGGAAAATGCAGATCCGTTCGGAGTTGCGCCAGGTGCAACACAATCTGTCGCGGGATATCGAGGCACTCGGTATGCGCCTGAAGTTCATCAATATCGTTCTGGTGCCGGTGCTGGTCGTTATCGCTGCACTGGTTATTAGTTACCGGCGGCGCAAGCGCAGGGAGGGCCAGCAATGAAACGCAACTTTATTTACCTCGCAGCACTGACCCTGTTGGCGGTTTTGCTGGTTGTGTTCACGGCGCAGCGTGGCGACTCGCCCCAACCGTCCACTGAGGGCGACCTGCTATTGCCGGCAATAGCCAGCCGGATCAATGCCGTCGACAGCGTTGAAATCGTGACCAAAGGCAACCGGACCGTTGTACGCCTGCACCGGGTTGATGACCACTGGCTGGTCGAGGAGATGCACGATTACCGCGCGGACTGGCCAAAGCTAAGAAGTCTTTTAGCGGACCTGGCCCAAGCCAGGGTCATCGAGACCAAGACAGACAACTCCAGCTACTACGCGCGCCTGGGCGTGGAAGACATTGCAGCTGAGGACGCCGCCGGTAAGCTCGTCAAGCTGGGTATCGGAGATCAAAGCACTGCTGTTGTGGTCGGCAAAAGCGCGCAGGGCAGGACAGGTCAGTATGCGCGCCTGCAGGACCAGGCCGGCAGCGTGCTGCTGGACCGCGAATTCAATATACCGGACCAGGCGCTGGACTGGGTGGATCGCAAGATCATTGACATCAACTCGGCCGAGGTCGCAGAAGTCGAAGTCATCCACCCCGATGGTCAGCGCGTGCTGGTGACAAGGGTCTCGGCTGACCAGGCTAATTTCGAGCTGGCCGGAATACCCGAAGGACGTGAGATCAAGAGTAACTGGGTGGTCAATTCACTGGCTTCCACCCTGTCGCTGCTGGAAATGAAATCCGTTCGTCCGGCTGCTGGCGACATCGACTGGAGTACGGCGGTCAGGATGCGCCTGCTGACGTTTTCCGGCATGGAAATAATGGCGGAATTTCTCAAGCAGGATGATGATTACCTGATGCGCTTGAGTGCCGCTCACCCGGCCGCAGTTGTTGCCACAAACAAGGCAGAAAATGCTGAGGCAGAGGAGTCCACCGACGGGAATGTTGAACAGCAGGCCATGGCTGACGTCGCGCGGGCCGTGGACGACATCAACCAGCGGGTCTCCGGCTGGGTATACTCGATCGAGAATTACAAGTTTGATGCAGTGGTCAAGAAGCCGGAAGACCTGTTGAAGCCGCTGGAAGATAAATGAACGAAGCCAGCCGTTGGATCGCATTCATCGCGGCTGTGCTGGCTTTGTTGGTGGTCGTGCTCGGTGCTTTGGGCAGCCATGCGATTGACATAGGTGGTCTGGACGGTGCCTGGAACGCCGCGATCAGGATGCATTTGTTCAACGCTGCCGGACTCCTGGGACTCGCGGCGTTGAATGTACATCACCGTTCGGTACTGCTGGTTTGGGGTGCGTGGGTAATCGTTTCTGGCACGCTGTTGTTCGCCGGCAGCATTTACCTGCACGTGATGACCGGCTATCAAATTATCAACATGGCGCCCGTTGGTGGCACGCTGATGATGCTCGGCTGGTTACTGGCCGTGCTGGCCCTGGTGTGGAAAAGGTGAGTCGCCTGCGCTACAACCGCAAGGCAGCAACCAATCATCTCAAGACGGTTTGCCCACAGATGGCGGCGCTGATCCAAGCCAAGGGCGCGTTTAACTTGCGCGTCGGCCCGGATGCGGATCTGTTCACATCGCTGGCCCGGTCCATTGCTTACCAACAACTGTCAGGCAAGGCCGCCGCGACCATTTACGGCCGTTTCGAAGCCCTGTTCGAGGACCATTGGCCCACTGCGGCCGATACGGTCGATATCCCGCTCAGTACCTTGCGTTCGGTCGGCCTGTCAAATAACAAGGCCCTGTCGATCATCGACCTGGCCGAACACGTCAGTTCGGGCGCCTTGCCCAGCCGTCGGAAATTGGCCCGGTTCGATGATGAGGCCGTCATAGAGAGCCTGTGCCGGGTGCGCGGCATCGGGCCGTGGACCGCGCAGATGCACTTGATTTTTGCCATGGGACGGCCAGATGTGATGCCGGCCACGGACCTCGGTATACAGAAAGGCGTACAACAGGTCTACTCGCTGGCTACTTTGCCCAAACCGGACGAGGTGTTCGAGACCACCCGTCACTTGGCCCCTTACCGCTCGGTTGCCAGCTGGTACCTGTGGCGGGTAGTGGATGATTAGCGCGGGTCAGTCAATCCCGTCTCAAGGCACGCTGATGCAGGTTGCGTTCGATTGATCCTGCGGTCGAGGTGCCCTGCTTGATAAAGCGGAAAAAATACCGCATGTTGTTATCCTGAACACTTACATGGGCCGATTTGATGAACCTGCTCGATTTTTTTGTCCTCCAGCACTTCCAGATCACGCGCTTGCGCGCAGAACTGTTAAAGGTGTCGCGTGAGGGCGCCATGCAGGACGCCAAGGTGGAAATGAACCTGACACCAAGGATGATGGAGGCCAATACGGGTGAAGCACTGCCTTCCTACCAGGTCAGCGCCAGCCTGTTTTGCGCCGCCGGTGCGAACGATGAAACCGGGCCTGCGTTCAAAGCCAGGGTGGGCATCGAGACGGTTTACCAGCAAACTTCCGGCGAACCCGTCGATATTTCCGATTTCACCCGCCATCACTCGGGGCTTGCGCGCCAAATATACCCGCTGTTGGCTCAGGAATTGCGTGGTCTGTTGACCAGCATGGGGCTCACGCATATCCAGTTGCCGTTCGACCTGAACCCGCAGTCGCACAAGATCAGCGTTTCGCGCGACGAGATATCCGACCGGTTACACTAGAAGGGATCGTAGCGGGTCAGCCTACACGACAGGTCCATTGTAGAACATGCCCTTGAACAGGAAGAAGAACAGGATTGCGAGTAAACCTCCTGCCGGCAGGGTTATGATCCACGAGAGCATGATATTGCGCACGATCCTGAGGTTGATGGCGCCGATGCCACGGGCGAAACCAACACCGAGTACCGCACCTACCAGCGTATGCGTGGTGGAAATCGGGATGCCGGTGCCGGAGGCGATGACCACGGTGGACGCTGCGGCCAGTTCTGCGGCGAAGCCACGTGAAGGGGTCAGTTCGGTGATTTTCCGGCCCACGGTGCGCATCACACGCCAGCCATAGGTGGCCAGGCCCAAAACGATACCCACCGCGCCGAGCAACAGGATCCAGGTCGCCAGGGCGGATTGCTGTCCAACCACACCTGTTTTGACAATGCTGACAATCGCTGCAACGGGACCGACGGCGTTGGCGACGTCATTGGAGCCGTGCGCAAATGCCATTCCACAGGCGGTGAACACCATCAGGATGCCGAATATTTTTTCGACGTTGGTAAAGCGGAAGTTGGTATCCTCATCAGGGTTGATCTTGATTTTGCTGATGGCAAAAACGCCGATCGACATCGTAACAACACCACTCAATGCAGCGATCATGACGGCCTGGATGGGGCTCAAATCGAGGCCCACGTGCTTCAAACCCTTTAGCAGGGTCACCAGCGCCAGGATGAAGCCCACCGCAAAAATATAAAAGGGAACGTATTTCTTGGCGAATTTAAGCGGATCCTTTTTGCTGAGGATCAACTTCTGCACACTCATGAAGATAGAAAACGCCAGGAAACCGGACAGCATGGGTGAAACGACCCAGGATGCGGCGATGGTCCCGACCTTTGACCAATGCACTGAATCGACACCAATGCCAACTGCTGCAAAACCCACGATGGCGCCGACGATCGAGTGGGTCGTAGAAACCGGCCAGCCATTCTTTGAGGCGACCAGCAGCCAGACCCCGGCTGCAAGCAACGCGGCCAGCATGCCATAGATCAGGAGTTCCGGGTTGCCATTGATATCGCTTGCATCGATGATGCCCTTACGAAT
>JAPHTE010000487.1 GCA_026196445.1 Lysobacterales bacterium | reverse complement strand
GAAGCACGTTGCCCGCCGAATCCAATTCCGGTACACCTCCAATGCCGGTGTAAGAAAGCGCCGGGCGCCAGGTGCGGTTGAGGATACGCTCTACGTTGTTGTCGGCCATCGGTTCGGCCCCCTCGACAAAAGGGTAAGCCTGCCAGACGCCATCACCCAAAGCATCGGCCATGGCGTGGACCTGTCGCAGGCGTTGTTCGGGGATATCCGCATGCATGTAGCCGGGTAACACCTGGCCTGTATCTGCGTCCTCCAGCCGGTTCATCAATTGCCGCAGGACGCGGAAGCTGGATGGCACGACACCGGATGCGTAACCGGAGTGCACGCCCTCTTTCAGTATGTCGGCTCGCAGGGTGCCGGCGGCCATGCCGCGCAATGATACAGTCAGCCATAGTTGTTCGTAATTGCCGGCACCGGAGTCCAGGCAGATTACCAGGGACGGTTCCCCGATGCGTTCTTTCAGGTGTTCGATATAAAACGGCAAATCGTAACTACCGGATTCCTCGCAGGCTTCGATGATGATCACGATCCGGTCGTGCGGCAGGTCCTGTTCCTGCACCGCCAGGATGGCGGCCAATGATGCAAAGGCGGCGTAACCGTCGTCCGCGCCACCGCGACCATATAGCTTCTGGTCCTTTATCACCGGTTTCCATGGCCCAAGGTCATCGGCCCAACCGGTCATCTCGGGTTGTTTGTCGAGGTGGCCATACATCAGGATGGTGTCGCCGCCCGTAGCTCCAGCCTGGGCAGGAATTTCCATAAATATCAAAGGAGTACGACCCTTGAGACGGACGATATCAAGTGTCATACCCTCGACGTTCTGTGCCTTGGACCAATCGAAAATCTGTTGCACGGCCTGTTCCATGTAACCATGTTCAAACCACCCGGCGTCAAAGTGTGGCGACTTGTTGGGGATTTTTATGTATTCGATCAACTCGGGAACGATAGAGTCAGCCCAGATATCGTCGATGAAAGCCTGCGCGATTTTTTGATCCAT
Source organism: Lysobacterales bacterium (assembly GCA_026196445.1). GTDB lineage: Bacteria > Pseudomonadota > Gammaproteobacteria > Xanthomonadales > SZUA-36 > SZUA-36. The sequence goes on along the minus strand of JAPHTE010000487.1, from coordinate 2,810 downwards.
ATGTCAATCCTGTCTCGAAGTAGTTGTATAACTGAATTATGGCACGTGACCGGTCAGGCGTGCATCGCTGATCTAAAAACAGGCGGTTGATCGCAGGCAATGGTATGCTTGCCGTGTTTTTTCCACGGCAGATGTTCGTGGTGACACACAACCAAGACTTAAAACAGATTTGGAGCTTTCAACGTGACCGATCAAACAGAAGGTGTAAACACGAATTTTATCGCGCCGCCACCCGGGGAATTCATGGGCCACCCCAAGGCCTTGTGGCAATTATTCAATATCGAGATGTGGGAACGCTTCTCCTACTACGGCATGCGTGCCGTGCTGGCGGTATACGTGGCCACCACGTTTTTTGCACACATGGGCGCCGGGGCCAACGCCGAAGCCAGCCTGGTTTACGGTGGTTATACTGCCCTGGTTTACGCCACCGGTATCGCCGGCGGTTACATTGCCGACAAGGTGCTTGGTTACCAGCGCTCCATTTTGCTGGGTGCAATCATCATGGCGGCGGGTCTCTTCGTACTGCTGATAGAGAACCTGAACTGGTTCCTGGTGGGCCTGGCGCTGATCGTTGCCGGTAACGGCCTGTTCAAACCCAACATCTCGACCATGATAGGCAAACTATATGCGCCTGGTGACGTACGGCGGGATTCCGGTTTTACCATTTTCTACATGGGTATCAACCTCGGCGCGATGATCGCACCGATTATCACTGCGTCCTGGATCGGCGCCACCTGGGGTCTGAAGTACGGCTTCCTGGCCGCTGGTATCGGCATGATCCTGTCCACGTTGTTCCTCGAGGTGGCTAAGAAATCGCTCGGACATATCGGATTGCCGGAAGAAGGCAAAGATGGCTGGGGACGATTCTTCCTGGTCGGTCTCGGTGCCGTAGGATTGGCGGGTTTGGTGTTCTTCCTGTTATCGGAGAGCACCATCCTCGGTTACTTGCTGATGGCTATCATGGGCGGCTTGATCCTGTATTTCATCATTTCCGGCATCAAGTCCGGCAACAAGGTGCAACTGCACCGTTATATCGCGATGATCATCCTGTTTGCTGCTAACTCCTGTTTCTGGGCCCTGTTCGAGCAGGCCGGCAGTTCCCTGAATTTCTTTGCACGGGAGTTCACCACGCCGATGTTTGGCAGCATGGAAACCTGGCAGGCCGGTGGGTTTGGTATTTTCCAGTCACTGAATCCGCTGTACATCCTGTTGTTTGCGCCTTTATTCGCCATGTTGTGGCCGAAGCTGGACAAGATGGGCATCAATCCCTCCATTCCGCGCAAGTTTGCCCTGGGCTTGATCCAGGTTGCGCTTGGTTTCTACGTGTTGGTATTTGCCATCAGTAATATGCAAAACGCGGCCGGTCTTGTGCCGTGGATTTTCCTGGCGTTCTGTTACCTGTTACACACTACTGGTGAGTTGTGCTTGAGCCCGATCGGCCTGAGCATGGTGACCAAGCTGGCCGATGAGCATGAAGTTGGTCTCGCCATGGGTGGCTGGTTCCTGTCCATCGCCATGGCTCAGTACCTGGCCGGCCTGATCGCCGCACTGGCGTCCGGCGGCACCAATGGCGCCCACGGCGTGATGGTGGCAGCCGATATCAGCCAGTATTCGGGTGTATACATGCAACTGTTCTGGATCGGGCTGATATTCGGTATCGCCTACCTGGTGTTGGCCCCTGCCATCAACAAGCTGATGCACGGCGTGAAATAGACCCTACAGTGTTTCGTTCAAAAGCCCCGGTTCGGCCGGGGCTTTTTTTACACACAATGTTGCAACATGCCCATCCGGGCAGGTATTGGGCTGTTTATGCTATTGAAATCTGCTATAACTAAAAGAAGCGGCATGACTTGTCTGAAGCCACGGAGTGGTATCTGTGATGGTCGTCGAATCCAACTGGCGGGAAATGAAGCAACTGGCTTTCGAGGCATACAGCCGGGAAGGCCGGATGAGTGTACAGACCCTTGAGCAGATCGTAGACATCGGATGTGCAGACGGAAACTTTGATGATGCCGAAAAAGCCGTGTTGATCAATATCATCTCCAGCCTGACCCGTGCTGATATGAGCGACGCCATGTGGGCCAAGGTCGACAAGCTGATCCATAAATTTGGACTGGCACATGATACCGAGGCCAGCGTCGAAAAACTGGACGACGAAGACAACCGGTAGAACCTGTTAACATAGCAGGCTGTTTTTTTTCGGAAACTCACCATGATCAACCGACACCTGCATGTACTGTTTACGCTTGTCTTCGTATTTTTACTCAGCGCTTGTGACAGGGCTGAAGAACCGATTGCTGTCACACAAGCCCCGCAATCACATTCGGAAACCTGGCCGGACTTTATCGACAGGCAGATAGAGGAACACATCGCAGCACATCCTCAGTGGGCGGTTGTGCAGGGACGCCACGAGTACGACGGCCAACTCCCGGACTGGAGCCGCGCCGGTATTGAGAAGGAGATCGCACGTTTGCACCGCGCGCGCAACGAGGCTTTGGCTTTTCCCAGTGAGCAGTTGGACGAGCAACAGCTTTACCAGCGAGAGTATTTCATCTCCCGGGTTGACCAGGATCTGTTCTGGGCAGAAAAAGCCGGGTGGCCATTTCGCAACCCCGAGTACTATTTTGGCTGGCTGACTGACTCGTTGGACCCCAGCGCGTACATCACGCTGGATTACGCACCGATCGATGTGCGAATGCGTGCTTTTACCCGTTACCTGCAAAATGTACCCCGTGCGGTCGGGCAAATCCGGGAAAACCTGGCCATGCCGATGCCGCGCACCTGGTTACAACTGGGTATCGACAGTTTTG
>JAPHTE010000213.1 GCA_026196445.1 Lysobacterales bacterium | reverse complement strand
GATCCCTGGTGGCAGGAACCGAGCTTGACGGGTCATCGTCTGCGTTGGAACCACGTTACATATCCAGAATCGACGAGGTGAAAATCGTCGCCAGCCGTTACGAGTTGTTTGACCAGCACGCAAGCAGTGAACAGTTTCTGACGGGTGAGGAAATCCAGTTGCTGCCGCACATCGCAGATGATGTATTCCGGGCATTTCACCGCCTCCCGGGTGCCGCCGCTACCGATTTTTCCGCGCCATTCCATCTGCGTGGTGGCGACCTTGAAGAGGTCAAGGTGGTGCTGGACGGTCTGGAGTTGTTTGAGCCATACCACATGCGCACCGTGTTTAGCCCGTTAAGCATCATCGACCCGGGCATTATCGACAATGTCGGTGTCTTGTCGGGTGGTCTTACAGCCCAATACGGAAATCACATGAGTGGCGTTGTCGATATATCGAGCGCCTGGTCAAGCGAAGAACCCGTGTTTGAAACGGGGATGAGTTTCGTTAATGCGTTCTTTCGCGGCGCGGGATCATGGAGCGACAGGGGCGCTTACCAGTTCTCGCTAAGACGCGGCTACCTTGACCTGGTGGCCGATGCGGCGGCGGTCGGAGATGAAAAAATCTCACCGCGTTACAGCGATGTTTTCATGAAGGCCGGATATACGCTCTCGGACTCGACCAGCATCGACGCACACGTGTTGTTTGCTTCAGATGATGTCGAATATGCCAATACCGATGAAGGCGAACAAGGGCACAGCAGAAACTCCCTGAAATATACCTGGCTGAAGCTAGATTCGGAACCGAATGAGAGTGTGCGCTGGATAAACATTCTTTCCACTGGAAGAACGAGCAACAGGGACCAGGGCAGTTCGAGAAATTTACCGTTTGAACGCATAGACCGGTTCTATGATCGCAACGTCAAGGTCAGTGGTTTGCAGAGCGACCTGAGTTGGCAAGCCAGTGATTCGCATTTATGGGTGCTGGGACTGCAGTACCGGCACCTCGAAGCCAGTTTTGACCATCAAATTGATTCCGTTCGCCAATCAGAATTCTTCAATGGTGGCCTGCCCTTCGAGATCTACAGGAATACCCTCGCATCATCCAGTGGTGAAGAACTCGGTGTTTATCTGCGTTACCGGTTCCAGCCTACGTTGCGTTCAACCTGGGAAGCCGGTCTGCGCTGGGACAAACAGACCTATACGAATACACGGGATGACACACAGCTGAGCCCGCGTGTGAACGTGTTATTCGAGCTCAATGAGCAGACCAGTTTACGGTTTGGCTGGGGCGACTTCTATCAACCACAGGGTATCCAGGATTTGCAAGTCGAAGATGGCGTCACCCATTACTTCCCGGCTGCAAAGGCGCAGCACCTGGTGGCCGGAATCCGGCGGCGTCTTGATGCTGGTCTTGACCTGCAGATGGATATCTACCAAAAGCGCTACAGTGATCTCAGGCCGCGTTTTGAAAATGCGCTGGATATGTTTGACTATGCAGCCGAGAGCGATTTCGACCGGGTCCGTGTTGAGCCCATGAGCGCAAAATCCGAAGGTGTGGAAATCACCTTGCGTGATCGCGGGCGGGATCATTTCGACTGGTGGCTGAACTACACATGGTCAAGAGCCGTAGATGTCATCGGGGGTGTTGAAGTTCGCCGCAGTTGGGATCAGCGACATGCATTGACCGGTAATCTGAGCTGGCATGGCGAGAAGTGGGTTCTGAACCTGGTCGGGCGCTACCACAGTGGTTGGCCGTTGACGCCCTTGCTCGTGACGCCTGTCCTCGATGCCGACGGCGCCCTGGTCGGGCTCAATGGCGATCTTTCGCAACGCAACCAGACCAACTACGAAGACTACTTTCGCGTTGATGTGCGTTTATCGAGGACCGTCGGTCTGGATAGCGGTTCGTTTCAGTTCTACCTGGAGATATTCAACCTGTTCGACACTGAGAACCAGTGCTGCGTGGCGGGTCACAATCTAACCGTACAGCCGACGGTTTCGGTCTCTCCAAACTTCGACGCCTACATGCCATTCTTCCCTTCATTCGGGTTTGTCTGGACGTTTGGCCGAGGCGCCGGTTAGCTAAAAGGGCACGATTAATTCATTGACAGCGTGGTCAAGTTTTGACCGCGCCAGGGTAACTTGACCCGCAAAAAGGGTCTTCGCAAACACAAGGTGATACATATGAACACATTCCTACCAAACATATACCACAGGTTTGTCACGACCGGTGCAGAAATGGCAGCGCGGCTATTTTGCGGCGTCCTCACGTTGGCTGCCTTGTTTCTGGCTTCACCTCTGGCAGCCCAGCAATTTGACGGCCTGAGTTCAGCCATCGAGCAAGGTGATTTCGGAAACCTCAAGGCCGTGATTGTTTCCCAGCACGGGGAGATCATTTACGAGGATTATTTTCGTGGTTCACAAGCGGATGATTTACACCAGGTTCAGTCGGTAACAAAGAGTGTCGGGTCCGCGTTGATCGGTATTGCGCATCGACAGGGGAAAATCGAACTGGATCAACGCCTGGAATACTATTTTTCCGACCTTTATGACCTGTCACAAACCGCGTACCAGGGCAAGGCAGACATCACGGTCGAACACATTTTACAGCAGAGGCATGGAGTGGCATGGGATGAGGAGAGCACAGATTACCGCAACCCGCAAAACTCGGCTCGCCAGATGATTGAATCTGGCGATTGGTACCAGTACTTTTTGACCCGGCCCATGGATGCAGAACCCGGTGAGAAGTTTACCTACAGTTCAGGCGCTTCAACGCTGATGAGCCGCTTATTGCGCGTCTCCACGGGTATGGCTACTGAAGAATTTGCCATGCAGGAACTGTTTGCCCCCCTTGAAATCGATCAGGTGCACTGGGAAGTGTACAGCGAAGATGGACCAGGAACCGGCCTTATGCAGTGGCCGGGTCCGGACCATGACGTTCCATTGGGATTTTCACTGTGGCTGAAAGCACGGGATATGCTGAAATTCGGTGAGCTCTACCTCAACGGGGGAGTCTACAACGGGCAGAGGATTCTTGACCAGTCGTGGATAGAGGCTTCCTGGACCAAGTACAGCAATTCTGAAAATTCCGACTATTTTCCCGAACCTGGCTGGGGGCACGGCTATCAGTGGTGGATAGCGAACATTGACGACACTCTCGGCCGTAGCTGGGATATTTTCTTCGCATCAGGTTGGGGAAGCCAGGTTATCTTCGTGGTGCCGGAACTGGACCTTGTAGTGGTTACGACAGCCGACAACTATAACTACAACGGCCCGGATGTGGACGCCTTGCTGCTGGGCTGGATTCTACCTGAACTCAATCCCGTGCTGGATGACCGTTTTACGGGTTCCTGGTACGATCCCAGCACCAATGGACAGGGCTTCTCATTGCAGATTCTTGAAGAGAGGAACAAGCCGGTTGGTTATTGGTATACCTATACCGATACCGGGGACAAGCGATGGTTCACGATATCAGGCAGGTTGGTCGACGGGATAGGGCAAGTGAACATCCGCCAACCCATCGGGGGTATTTTCTTGCAGGACGATTTGGTCACGATGGATGATTGGGGTACTGCTACCATCAGGCCGATCGATTGCAATCACATCGAATTCGAGGTCGAATCGGCAGAAGTTTCTACCATCATTCCGCTGACGCGTCTTACCGGGGTCTGTTTTATGGCACCTTGAGACAAGGGCAGTGCTCGAGCCGGTCTTGTGGCCGGCTCAGTGCACCCGGAGTTCGATTTGCAATTTCGCGAAGGGAACCGGACGCAGGTATGACCTGTGCAACAAAACTCCCGCCCGTTAGTTTTCCGGGTCCGGCTGTTCTTCAGAGTAGTCTTCCAGGTACAGGTCATAATCCGCCATGGGTGGATCACCATCGTAGAGCTCGTATTGCCGGTTCTGCAGCCAAACGTCACGCAGCAACACATAAGGGTCAAAAGCCTGTTCGAGTTCTGAGTCCTGTTCGAGGAAACGGGCCCTCTGGTCGATACCCCTTACGATCCAGTAGCCCCACTCCTCGCGGCCGTGGATGGCGCGGCCGACCGGGTGGTAATAACTGTCCGCCAGGCGCCCCGTACCGTCCCTGAAGGTTGACGGGCCCAAAATGGGCAATACCAGGTAGCGGCTGTCCTTGTATCCCCATTTGGCCAGGGTCTGTCCGAGGTCTTCGTTGTAGTAGGGAATACCCGCCTTGCTGGCGACATCGAAGAAGCCGAGCAGACCGACGGTGGAATTGAGCAGGAAACGCCCGAGGCTGACCCCGCTTTGCTTGAACTTGCCCTGCAACAGCTGGTTGACGATGGTTACGGGTGAGTCGAGGTTCCTGAAAAAATTGCCGACCCCGCGCTGCACAGGATCGGGCATGATCTTGTCGTAACCCACCGATACCGGCCGCACAACCTTGTCCAGTCTGTCGTTGAACGCGTAAACCTTGCGGTTAAATCCTTCCCACGGGTCGTTGATCGGGTCGGTATGGCGGTTTTGCGTACCGGCACAAGCGAACAACAACGCACTCAGCGTGATACCGACAATGAGCCGTGACATTCGCCGCATGGCGGTGCGCGTCACTCGGCCAGTTTCAGCTGGCCGCTGTTGAGCCGTTCGATCACGCTGTCGATGCCATTGGCCTGGACTTCGGGCATGATCTGGTTGCGGTAAGTGGTGACGTAGGAAATACCCTCGACGATCACGTCAAAAGCCTTCCAGCCGTCTGCGGTCTTATGGAACGCGTAATCGACCGGTGCCTCGCCGCCGCTGGGCAGCTTGACCCGCGTGCGCACGCGGGTGAGCTTCTCGTTGAGGTCGCCACGCTGCGGCAGTACCTGCAGCTCGACTTCGCTGCTGAAATACAGCAGGCCCGTCGAGTAGCGACTGATAAGCCGCGTACTCATGCTTTCTGCGAATTCGTCGATTTTTTCGCTGGGTAAACCCCTGCCGGCGCGGCCCAACACCAGGCGGGCTGCATAATTGATATCCAGTAACGGCATCAGGTCACGCTGGACCAGTGCCTGCAGTTCTTCCGGGTTGGCCTTGAAGCGGTCCATGTTTTCCGTGACGTCGGCAAAGATATGCACGGTCGTATCCTTTACCAAAGATACCGGATCATCGCCAGGGATATGATCAGCCAACAGGTTACCTGCAACGCCCATCAACAGCAGGGTCAATAGCCAGGTTTTCATTCTGCGCCCTCCTTGCCTGCGCTGAACAGGTACTTGCTGATCAGGGTTTCCAGTACGACTGCGGACTGTGTTATCAGTATCTCGTCACCGTCTACCAGTGCGTCCAGGGCCCCGCCGGGTTGCAGGCCAACATAACGGTCGCCGAGTACACCACTGGTCAGGATCGCCGCACCGGAATCGTTGGGGATATCGGAAAACCTGCTATCGATCTGCATCGTCACGACGGCATCGAATGTGACGGGATCGAGAACGATGCCACTCACCAGGCCGACCGTGACACCACCGACCTTGACTGGCGCCCGGTCCTTGAGGTCCGCGACATTGGCGAAACGGGCCGTGACCTGGTAGGTGTCATCGCCGACCTGCATGCCATAATCAGTGGCTTCCATCGCCAGCCACAACAGGGCCGCGATGCCCATTAACAGGAAAATTCCGGATGTCAATTCTACCTTGTAATTTGCTCGCATAATCTTTCCGTCAATACGCCATGTGCCTTGTCCTTTCAGACAAGGAACGAAGTCATGATAAAGTCAAAAATAAGCACCAGCACCGAGCTCAGCACGACCGTCCTGGTCGTTGCAGTGCCGACGCCTTCACCGGTGGGTTTTGCGTAATAGCCGAAGTAAACGGCGACCAGGCTGACCAGTCCGCCGAACAACAGGCTTTTCCAGACACCACCCATGAAATCCTGCACAAAATAAATACCCGTGTGCAACTTGCTCCAGAATATACCCGGGTCCAGCCCCATGACACCGATGGAGAACACCACGGAGCCGAGGATGGCAAAAGCATTGAACATTGCCGTCAACAAGGGCATCGAGATCAATCCAGCCAGGAAGCGGGGCAGGGCGATGCGCCGTACCGGGTCGATGGCCATTAGCTGCATGGCCTCGATCTGGCTGGTGGCCTTCATCAGTCCGATTTCCGCTGCCACCGAGGTGCCGGCCCGGCCCGCGAACAGCAAGGCCGTGAGTACCGGGCCGAGTTCCCGGAACAGGGATTTGCCGACCAGCAGGCTGACCTGGTCGGAGGCGCCGAACTGCTGCAGCGCGTTAATGGATTGCAGCGACAGAACCATGCCGACAAAAAAGCCGCAGATCATGATAATGACCAGCGAACGGGCGCCGATCAGGTAAGTCTGCTGTAGCACGCTGACGAACAGTTCGCGTTCCGGGCGGATACTGCCCAGCATACGTAACAGGAAAATCCCGCAATGGCCGGTTTCGGCAACGGGTCCGGTCAATTTCTGCAAGCGCCGGGTATTCATTATCCGCTCAGCCTGTAACCTGGACGCCGGGGGTGTCCTGGCGCTTGAAAGAAAGTGGGCCTTCGACCCGGCCCTGCATGAATTGTTCAACGGCCGGGTCTGTGTTTTCCATCACCGCCTGCGGACTGCCCTCGGCGATCAGCCTGGCGCCAGCGAGGATGAAACAGTAATCCACCAGCTTTTTCATCTGCTCGACATTGTGGGTAACGATCACGCTGGTCAATCCGAGCCGGTCGTTGGTTTCACGGATCAGTTGGCCCACCGTGGACATCGCGATCGGGTCGAGCCCGGTCATCGGCTCATCGAACAGGACGATTTTTGGATTCATGATCACCGCCCGCGCCAATGCGACCCGTCGCGCCATGCCGCCTGACAGGCTATGTGGCATCAGGTCTTCGCTGCCAGCCAGGCCGACCGAGTCCAGTT